>DATNRE010000068.1:0-10430 GCA_036703685.1 Candidatus Obscuribacterales bacterium | reverse complement strand
CAGATTTGTTCATATAAAATCCGCTCATGGGCAATATGTTGTTCAATGAGCCATAATCCGCTTGAATGTTCAGCAATAATATAGGTATTCAGAACTTGAGCGATCGCTTTTATTTCTAATATGCCTAATTCAGTTTGAGAGCTTTGGGCTTCTAACTGAGTTTCGGTATTAATCTTATAGCTGCCCTTGTCTTCCGAGACTTTTAATAACTTCTCAATCCGATTTTGTGGAGGAGAAATCCGCTCAAAATTCAACCTTAAAGCCTGTTCAATTCCTTGACTAATCAGTTCTTGCCATTGGTTCAAATTCTGGAGATAAACTTCACTTTTATCGGGGTTTCTATTCCAGTCTACTTGTTCGGGTAACAGGTGTAAATGCACAAAACAAATGGGATAGCGATCGCGGGGACAGGTTCGCGCTAGGGCGGTTAATAGGCTTTGTTCTAATTCCGGCGATCGCACCATGCGGCCATTAATAGCTACCTTCACCCAATCCGGTCGGCGACGATGACAGCGATCGGGTAATCCTAATATTAATTCAATGTCTTTTAAGTTAATATTATCATAATCTGGCGGAATTTTCAAATACAATAAATCACTGGATTGAACATTTTTAATAATCTGCGGTAAAATTTGTTTAGCATTTCCCCCCGGACTAATTTGAAACCAAGGATTATTGGCTTGACGCAGTTGCCAAGTCACTTGGGGATGACATAAAGCAATCTGCTGAATGATTAACTGAATACCGCGCAATTGTTGAGCCGAAGTAGGTAAAGATTCACGTCGATTTTGCCAATTTTCAAATAAATTAGAAACCGTAATCACTGTTCCTGGGGCGACAGCAACGGTTTCAGTTTTAACAACTTCTCCTTGATGATTATAACTAACACGCCAACCGGAATGGGAAGGAGAAGAAGAACGAGAGCGACTAATAATTTCTAAATCCGATAATTGAGCTAAACTGTGTAAGGCTTCCCCCCGAAATCCTAAACTTTTAATCTGAAATAAATCCGTAATTGTGTTAATTTTACTGGTACTATGGGCCGTGGCGGCCTGTTTTAAATTAGTTAAATCCATGCCCACACCATTATCTACCACTTGCACCCGCCAAGACTCCGGCCAGACTGAAATTATAATCCGGTTTGCCTCGGCATCTAAGGCATTTTCAACTAATTCCCGAACTACCGCCACTAAGGAGTCAATAACTTCACTGGCTGCAATTAAATCAATAACATCTTTAGGGAGAGTCCGAATATAATTCAAGGGTAAACAGGTTGAATTTAACATTTCAAAGGCAATAGGCAATCTTGCTATAAATAATAGGTGATAGGCAATAGGTAATGGGTAATGGGGTTAAATTTTAATTTTAGTTTAATTTGACTTCTTCGGCAAGTTCCGCGTGCATTTCTTTGAGTTGAGTTTGGGGAAGTTTAATATAAAAAGTAGTGCCTTCATGGGGAACGGATTTAAACCAAATTTGACCACCATGGGCATCAATAATTGATTTAGCGATCGCCGTTCCTAACCCCGTACCACTGCGTTTTCCATGGGTAACAAAGGCATCAAATAAATGTTCACGAATTATATCGGGAATTCCAGGGCCATTGTCATTAATGGCAATTTCCGTCCATTTTCCCGTCAATGTAGCTGTGATTGAAATAGCTCCTCCTGGTTTTTCAAAGGCTTCTACCGCATTTCCTACTAAGTTTTGAAATACTCGAATCAGTTTATTTTCATCGACATAAATTCGACAATTTTCATCGGCTTGCACAGAAAATTTAACCTGGGTTGATTGAAAATAAACCCGATTTAATTTTTCAAAATTTTGTAGCATTTTTGCCACGGAAATTGATTTTCTGTAGAGTAGGGTACTGCCTTTCGTAAATTCCAATACCTCCTCGGCCATGCCTAACATTCGTTGAATTTGCATAGAAATCAAATCACACCATTCTTGAGTTTCCTCATCGGGGTGCATTTCCTTGAGCATAGAACTTGATAACTGAATTCCAGTAAAAGGACTTCTAAAATCATGCAAAATGGTATTCACCATTTCCCCGACTAATTCCATTTTTTCTTTATGGACTAATTGATGGACATATTGATTGGTAGTAACGCGCAAATGACTAATAATATAAGTAAATAAATTCAGAATTACTTTACCCTTCGCATTGCTTAAAATTTCCATTAAATCCGGTTGAGAAATCTTAGCTAATTTCACCTGTCCGGCCGTGATTGCCCGGGCGCTGCGGGGCTGTCCATCTAAGACCCCAAATTCTCCAAAAAAGTCATTGGCTTGGGCGACAGCAATGGTTTGATATTGGCTCAATGGAGCTTCTTTTTTAAACTCCACCCGACCTTCTAAGACTAAATATAAAAAATTAGGAGCTTCTCCTTCTTCAAAAATAATATGTTGGTCGGCAAACTGTTCTACAATTGCCAGTTCACAGAGTTGTTGAGCTTCGGGAAGTTCAAAATAGCTAATAAATCTATGAGAGGCTATATCCATTTTATATACCGGGTTGTCATCAAAAATTAGGGTAATCTGGTTGGGTGATATTCAGTATGAAATTAATCAATTTTAGGGTTAAAAAAGGCAGCTTTCACTAAGGCTAAATTGCTTTTGGGGATTAGAAAAATACAACTCAATAGTATAATAAATTATAGCGTGGATGCTCCCAACATTTGAGCCAAAGATGCTTGTAACACCGGGGGTAAACGGCGCATAATTTTCCCGGTTTGTCCATCAATGGGAACCAGGGTAACTTGAGCGCTGAGATAATGGGATTGGCCTTCTAGGGATTCAATCCGGTATTCCCAGGGAATTCGCACTCCTTTAGTCGGTAGGATTCGATTTTTAACCACCACCTGCATCCCCATTTTTACGGGTTGATGGTAGCGAATATTCAACTCGACTACGGGTAATTCGCAACCCATTTCTACTAAGTTATGATACTCCAATCCCGCCAAACGTAACCGTTCTACCCGGGCTTCTTCCATCCAAGATAGATAGGTTCCATGCCAAACGATACCACCATAGTCGGTATGATGGGGAGAAACCCGCACAACATAGTCAAACCAAGGGGTTGACCGGGGGGCATCCGTTGGGGTGGGGGACTGGGAAACGGGATTTGTTTCAAACACTTTACAAATAGATTGAGAACGCAACATTTCTACAAATTATCTGTCAACTCGGGGGATTATTCTAGGTATGGATACTGTTTAATCCGTGTTGGGTAGATCTGACCCCTGATAAATCACCTATTTTAATCACAAGGAAAATCCATGATAAAAAAAATTCTAGTTGCGGTTGCTGGTCGGGGATTATGCGAAGAAATGCTGAATATGATGTTGGATATCCCCTCTTTCCAACAAGCATCGGTGACCCTTCTACACGTTGTTCCCCCGGAAGTGAGTTCGGATACGATGTCGGAAAAGTTAACCGAGGCCGGAAAAATTTTGGCTGAGGCTGTTAAATCAATTAAACTCGACCCCAAGCAAATTAATCCTCTACTCAAACAAGGTGATCCTAAAGACATTGTTTGTCAAGTAGCCAACGAGGAAGATGTGGATTTAATTATTATGGGTTCCCGGGGTTTAGGACGTCTACAAGCGATTCTGGAAAACTCCGTTAGTCAGTATGTATTTCAACTCACCAGCCATCCGATGCTATTGGTTAAGGACGATACCTACGTCAAAAAACTGCGTAAAATTATGGTGGCGGTGGATAATTCCCCAGCCTCTAAACAGTGTTTAGAATTAGCGATTTCCTTTGCCAAAGATATCCCCGGAACTCAACTGATTTTAGTCCACATTAATAAGGATATATCTGGGAAATCTAGCGAAGATTTCACTAATAATGCTGACAAAGATCCTATTTTAGCCCCGGCAATTGAAGAAGTAAAACGCATGGGCATCAGCTATCGTTGTGTAAGTGGGGTTGGTAAACCGGGCCCAGAATTGTGTCGGGTTGCTGAAGAAGTGAATGCTGATTTATTGATGTTAGGTTCCCCAGACCGTCGCCCCAACGTTGCCAAGAGTTTCATCGACTTAGACCGATTATTGGGAAGTTCTCTCTCAGATTATGTGCGGGTTTATGCTAACTGTCCAGTTTTGTTAGCACGGACAACGGCCGTATAATCTACTCTTACAGGACTTACGCATCACCGCTATCAATAGTAGGGGTAATTCATGAATTACCCCTACATCTAGGGTTACATCCCCAAATTTGCGTAAGTCCTGTCTTAATTAATCAACAGAAGAAAAAGCGCCACAGCTAGAGTCTGAAGGCGCTTTTTTTGAGTGAAAATTCAATCAAAATTTAGGGAAAAATGGTATTAACCTTCTTTACCATCCCGACTTTGGGTTTGAATATACAGAATCAACAGAAAAACCGCAGGAACCGCCACAAACAAAATACTGGCAACAAATCCTAAATCATTAACTTGCATAATTGCCCCACCTTAAGTTAAATGGAAAATTCAAATACCCCTAGAATATCATTAATTGACGTTTTTGAATAGATTGATCTTATATTGGGGAACATGAACAGGCAATGGAGCCCGAGAAACCAGGTTTTTTAGAGAATATGTGGGTCACAACAAAGTATTTTCGTAAAAAACCCCGGTTTCTTTGGTTTGGTGCGTAAGTCCTGTACTTAACAAATTACCAAATTGAGGTTAAATCTAATATAAAACCCGGTAAAACGTCCTCTCCTGAAACTTGATTAGGATGTTCCAAGATTTCCACCCCTTGATGTAAACGATAAACTTCAATTTGTTGCTGTTTCCGATTAATTAACCAACCTAATCTTGCCCCATTCTCTTGATATTCTTGCATTTTTTGACGGGCTTTTTCTAAACTATCACTCGGAGACATTAATTCCACTACAAAATCAGGACACAACGGCACAAATTTATCCTGTTGTTCGGGTGTTAAAGCCTCCCAACGTTCTCGACTCACCCAGGAGGCATCAGGAGCGCGGTCAGCCCCATTAGGCAGGGTAAAACCCGTATTAGAATCAAAAACTTCACCTAAACGGTTTTTTGAATTCCATAAATCAAGTTGAGTGGTGATTTTCACATTCCGTTTCCCTGTATTTCCTCCCGTGGGTGGCATAATAATTAACTCTCCTGAGTGGGTACGTTCAAATCTAAAATCATGATTTTCCTGACATAATTGCCAAAATTGTTCGGAGGTTAAATCCAGTTTCAATTTTAAAATTGGGGGTAAGGTCAGAATATTGGTTTCCATAATCATTAGTTCTAAATTTCCTATTTTTCTAAAAGCTATTGCCCATTGCCTATTCCCTATTCCCCTATTATATAATAAGAAATATCAAAATCAACAGTCATAATCAACAAACTCATCTCTAGTTAAGATTAATTTTTGTAACAAAACCGATCAAAGATTTAGGTTTTTTGCCGTTTTTCAAGCTCAAACATAAACTAAAATTAAATCTTCTGGAATTTTCTGGAATTTTCTGGAATTTTGCTTAAAATATCTGTTATTACAGAAGAAACTATTTTAATAAAATCCCATGATAAATTCTAGCCGACTTCGCCTAATTCGGAGGCAGTTTATCTTTGTTTTTCTTTTTATATTAACCTTGGTGGGATGCCGAATGATCAATAACTCCCCCGTGAGCGAAGTCATCCCGATGATTGCTGATTTGCCCAAACCGCAACTCCCCGAATGGATAGAAACCATTAATCCCCTGGGTGAAAGTCCCGAATTAAGTCAAATTCATGTTATTTTTAAAGACCCTTTAATTCCCCTAGAAAGTTTAGAGAGTTCAGGACAAAAACAACTCCTGAGTAACTTTGAAATTAGCCCCAAAATACCGGGTGAATTTAGATTTTTAACCCCTAGAATGGTAGGATTTCAAGCGGATAAAGCCTTACCCTTAGCCACTCGTTTACAAGTTACTCTAAAAAAAGGATTAGCCGATTTAAACCAACATCAATTAGACCAGGATATTGCCTGGACATTTGCCACGGAGCCGATTAAATTATCTAATTTACCAGGAAGTGAAGAACAACCCGGTTCTCCAGAAAATCCCCTCGGGTTAAATCCCGAACTCAAATTTAATTCCAACGTAGAATTAGATTTAACCTCTTTAAAAGAACACTTACAACTAATTTCTCAAAAAAACAATCAAGTTATTCCTGTTGAGGTTAAAATTGCCCAACCCGAAGACAATCAAACCCCCATTGCACCTTTAAAAAGATTCAATTCAGCAACTCAAAACGCCGAATATATTGTTATTCCCAAACAACCCCTACAAAATGCCACTCAATATCAATTTAAAATTACCCCCGGATTACGTCCTGCTCAAGGAAACTTAGAAACCCAAGTTGAGATTTCTAGCCCGATTAAAACCTATGATACTTTAAGATTTGTCAGTTTAGAACTTCCGGGTAAAGCCTCAGAAGAAGGAACATCAGGGCGGTTTGTTACGGGCAATCCTCAACTGCAATTTAATAACGGAATTCTAGCCGCCTCAGCCCTGAAAAATATTACTATTAAACCCGCTCCTAAACCTGAAGTAAAAGCCATCCAAGCCTATGATAATTATGAGCGAGTTATTATTAATCCTTGGGCTTTAGAACCGCAAACTAATTATACCATTACCATCGGCTCAGAAGTCGAAGATCAATTTAACCAGAAATTAGGAAAACCCGTTACCATTAATTATAAAACCGGAGATTTAACCCCAGATATTTCCGTTCCTTCGGGATTAAATATTTTCCCCGCTCAACAGAATTTAGAACTAAATATTTCCACCTTAAACTTACCCGAATCTAAATATCGAGCCACCTATCAAGTGGTACAACCCACGGATTTAGTTTATACCGATACGGCTTACCCAAGAGATGAGGGCAAAAAAAATCTATTACTTTCCCAGGAAAAATGGACGACTTTTGATGTTCCTAGCCCGAAAAATAACATTCAAGAAACCTCAATTAATTTAAGAGAAAAATTAGGAGGAAATACGGGAATGTTAGCCTATGGAGTTACAGCTAAAACCACCCGTTATCAACAGGAAGGTCAACAAAAATGGAGTGAGCCTCAATTTAATGGTTTAATACAGTTAACTAATTTAGGGGTATTTGCCCAATGGTTTCCCGAGTCGGGAATGGTGCGAGTTCATCACTTAGATAATGGCTCCGTTGTTGCAGGTGCAACTGTTGAAATTTATCGTTCTCAACTCGATGCTAAATCCCATCCTAAACCCCAATTTTGTGCAACGGGAATTACTGATAATCAAGGTGTATTATCCTTAAATTCTCAACAGTTAAAATCCTGTATGCAGGGGGAAAGATTTGCTAAAGCACCGGAATTATTAGTGATTGCTAAAGAAGGTCAAGATTGGGCTTTTACCCGCACATTATCCTATAGTGGAGAGTACGGATATGGCATTAAGGCAAATTGGGAAAATAAGCAAACCCTATCGCGAGGCGTGATTTTTTCAGACCGTCAACTGTATCAACCCGGGGAAAAAGTTGCCCTAACTGGTGTTACTTATTCCCTAGAAAATGGTACATTAAAACCGAATAAAAATCAAACCTATCAAGTCACCTTAGAAAATCCCAAAAAACAAAAGCAAGGATTAGGTGAGTATCAAACTAATGAATTTGCCACATTTTCTGTAGAATTTTCTTTAGAAGAAAACCAAACTTTAGGTAATTATATTATTCGGGCTGAAGACAATAATGGGGTGGAATTTTTAGGACAATTTCGCGTAGCTGAATTTAAACCCCCTAATTTTAAAGTTGCTCTCAGTTTAGATCAAAAATTTGCCCAAATTGGAGATAAAATCACAGCAAATGCTCAGAGTGAATATCTATTTGGTTCTCCCGTTGCCGAGGGTGCTGCTCAATATTATGTAACTCGGAGTGCAACGGATTTTATTCCTAAAGCATGGGAAAATTATTCCTTTGGTCGTCAATGGTTTTGGCCAGAAGAAAAACCCAATGTTTCTGATAGTATATTACAGGAAAATCAAGTTTTAGATGCCCAAGGTCAGGGGAGTAAAACGATTACCGTAGATAAGGATTTACCCTATCCCATGACCTATCGAGTCGATGTGGAAGTGACGGATATTTCTAACTTATCCGTTGCCAATTCTGAGTCCTTTACTGCCCTTCCCAGTGACCGTTTTATTGGCTTAAAAACGCCATTTATTGCTGAAGCGGGTCAGGCGTTTCCTATTGATATGATTGTCACCGATATTCAAGGAAAACCCTTAGAAAATGTGGGTGTCAATTTGCAACTGCAAAAAATGGATTATAGCCAAGTGACGCGGGTTGTTGAAGGAGCACAAACGAATAAAAATCAAATTCAATATCAAACTGTTGCTCAAGTTGATATTAAGTCGGGTCAGAAGGAACAAACTATTAATTTAACGGCTCCAGAGTCCGGTTCCTATCGAATTCGAGCTAATTTTAGCGATGGAAGTAATGAAATTACTTCCACGGATTTACAAATTTGGGTCACTGGAAGTGGCTTAGTCTATTGGGGAGGAGATGAAGAAAAATTAACCATTAAACTCAATAAAACCACCTATAAACCCGGGGAAACCGCAACCGCTTTAATTCAATCTCCCTATCCCGAAGGGGAACTGTATTTTGCTGTAGTGCGGGATAAACCGCTTTATGAAAAGGTGATTCAAGTGAAAGGAGGCGCGCCGGAAATTCAGTTTCAAGTTACCCCTGAAATGTTACCTAATGCGGCGGTTGAAGCGGTATTAGTGCGACAAGGAAAACCCATTTCTGAACTCGAACCTGGGAGTTTAGAAAACTTAGCTAAAATCGGATTCACGCCCTTTAAAATTAACCTAGAAGATCAATATTTGCAAGTGCAAGTTAATCCCAAACAAGCCAAACTAGAACCCGCTTCTCAACAAACCTTAGACTTGACTTTAACGGATAGTAAAAATCAACCTCTGCGGGGACAATTTACCGTCATGGTGGTGAATGATTCAATTTTACAACTCAATAATTATCGACCTCCCAATTTAGTAGAAACGGTTTATGCAGAACAGCCGATTTCCACAAGATTTAGTGATAATCGTCCGGCGGTAATTTTAAGTCAAATGGCGTCTTCCTTAGCCAAAGGTTGGGGGTATGGAGGCGGTTTATCCACGGCTACAGCTAATACTCGAATTCGTAAAAACTTTCAAGCCCTAGCCTTTTATCAGGGTTCAATTATTACCGATAATCAAGGAAAAGCCACGGTTAATTTTAAACTTCCTGATGATTTAACCACTTGGCGAGTGATGGTGGTGGCAACCGATGGAAACCAAAAATTTGGGTCGGCTGAAACTACATTTATGACTACTCAAGCATTAATATCTAACCCAATTTTACCCCAATTTGCTCGTCCTGGCGATCGCATTTTAGCCGGATTATCGATTACTAATTTAACTGGAGAAAAGGGGAAATTAAATATTACGGGGACTGTTAACGGTGGGATTCAGTTTTCCCCTGGAAATGCCTCTCAACAAACCTTAAAAACCAACGCGGAAGCGGGAACAAATGCCTATCGCTTTCCGATTTTAGTACAACAATCAGGGGAAGCTCAAGTTCAATTTACCACGGAATTTAACGGTAAATCCGATGGCTTTGAAGTACCTTTGACGGTGAAAACTTTTGATGTGAATGAACAGGTGATTGAGTCAGGACGAACCACTAATACTGTTACTATTCCCCTGAATATTAATAAAAAAGTTGTTCCCGATTTCGGAGGATTAGAAATTAATTTAGCCAGTACCCTCATTCCTCAACTCACAGCCTCTGCTCAACAGGTCTTTAATCGAGAAAAATGGCCGTTTCTTGAACCTGCTGTTAGTGAATTAATCATTGCTGCTAATCTGCAAATTTTGGGTAAAAAATACGGTCAAAATTTCAGTAATTTACAGTTATCTGACCGGGCTAAAACGGCTTTAGCTGATATTAAAAAATTGCAACGGGAAGACGGTGGAATTGCCGCCTATCCGGGTGCAAGAGTCTCTAGTCCTTTCCTTTCCGCCTATACCGGAGACGCTCTAGCTGAGGCTCAAAGTGCCGGATTTTCGGTTAATTCTGAGTTGATTAATTCTCTAAAAACCTATCTGACTCAAGGTGTAAATGATCCCCTAAAATATGATTTCTGTAGCGATGAAGTTTGCAAAAATCAAATCCGTTTAAATGCCTTAATTGCTTTAGACACCCTGGGAGAAAACCGCAGTGATTTCTTAGATGATATTCTGCAAAATTTCGATCAATTTGATCCCGTGACCCAGATTAAATTGGTACAATATCTCTCTCAATTTCCCCAATGGCAACAGGAGTATAATACTCTATTTGAGCAAGTGCAAAAACAGATTTATGTCACCGGAAGAACGGCAACACTGAACTTACCTCAAGGCTATAGTTGGTTAAATTCTGATAC
>DATNRE010000067.1:0-1528 GCA_036703685.1 Candidatus Obscuribacterales bacterium | reverse complement strand
CTTTTCAGGACTATTCTGACCCTGACGAGTCCATGAGTCAGGATCTTGACCCTGATTTGGATGATTTAATTGATCTGGAGATAGAGGATACCAGCGACGGGAAACTCCAGAAGCCTAGTAATAATCGTCGCACTACAGATTTAGTTCGATTGTATCTCCAAGAAATTGGTCGGGTACGTCTGTTGGGGCGTGATGAAGAAGTATCAGAAGCCCAAAAAGTGCAGCGTTATCTGAGGTTAGTTGAATTACGGGACAATGCCGCCGAGCAGGACGAGGGACTGATCAATACCTATGTGCGACTGATCAAAACTCGAGATCAATTATCGGCTCAGTTGGGTCATCGTCCGTCTTTGGAACGATGGGCCATAACTGGAGGGGTCGATGTTACGGAACTCAAGCCGATTTTGGCCGCCGGAAAAAGGTGTTGGGCAGAAATCGCGGGTTTGACCGTTGAGGAGTTGGATCGGATTCAAACCGAAGGGATACAGTCCAAAGACCGGATGATTAAAGCGAATTTGCGTCTGGTGGTATCGGTGGCGAAGAAATATCAGAACCGAGGTTTGGAACTGCTGGATTTGATTCAAGAAGGAACTTTAGGACTCGAACGGGCGGTGGAGAAGTTCGACCCGACCCGGGGATATCGTTTTAGTACCTATTCCTATTGGTGGATTCGTCAAGGTATTACCCGGGCGATCGCTACCCAAAGCCGCACAATTCGTCTTCCGGTTCATATTACCGAAAAACTGAATAAAATTAAGAAAGCACAACGGAAAATTTCTCAGGAAAAGGGTCGTACCGCCACGATTGAGGATATTGCCCAGGAATTAGAAATGACTCCGGTGCAAGTCCGAGAAGTGTTGCTCCGGGTTCCCCGCTCTGTGTCTTTAGAAACTAAGGTAGGAACGGATAAAGATACGGAATTAGGGGATTTACTCGAAACCGAGGAGGTCACCCCGGAGGAAATGCTGATGCGTGAATCTTTACACCGAGATTTACAAAACCTCTTAGCAGATTTGAGTGGTCGAGAACGGGATGTGATTCTGATGCGTTATGGTTTGGGGGATGGACACCCCTATTCTCTGGCCGAAATTGGTCGGGCGTTGGAATTATCTCGGGAGCGTGTCCGTCAAATTGAAGCTAAAGCCTTGCAAAAACTTCGTCAACCTAAACGTCGCAACCGGGTTCGGGATTATTTGGAGTCTTTGAGTTAACCCCTAGTCGTTGATATATATGGCTTTCAAACCCCCCGATAACTATAGTTAACGGGGGGTTTGAGTTGCAATAACTGTTTTTTTTGATAATCGGTAAATTTTGTGTGTATCATTGTCAGTATGCAAGCTTTATTGAAAACACAACAATTGAGCGTATGGGTTTATATACAACAGTCTCTTTTAAATCCGAACTTAATGATAAGGGTTGGCGGTTAACACCCCAACGGGAAACGATTTTACAGGTCTTTCAGAATTTACCGAAAGGAAATCATCTGAGTGCGGAGGATTTGTATACTTTACTCAAAAGCCGAGGGGAG
>DATNRE010000066.1:0-2137 GCA_036703685.1 Candidatus Obscuribacterales bacterium | reverse complement strand
AGCAATATTTAGCCGTTTAAAAGTTGATATTGTTTTGAATAAATTCTTCATCCCTGGTGGGAAAGGGTTCGATTAAATTCCTATCCCCCAGGGATTTTTTTGCCTTTTTTTAACAGCCCCTTAAAACTTGATCTATAATGGGACTAAATTAACGCCCTGTTCCCATGGTTACAAAAGCTAAAAAAAAGCGGAAAACCACTCAAAAAAAATCTAAATCTAAGAAACCTAAATTAAGTAAAACAGAAATTAAACTTCGGCAAAAGCAACGGTCAAAAGCGATTAAGAAAGTTATATCTTCCTCGTCAGGAATTATTATTGCTGCTGCTGTTGTGGGAGCGATTTTATTTGTGGTTGCTGGCCCGAAATTAGCGATCGCCGGGGGAGGAGGCATTTTAGTCGTTGCTTTATCCTATCTTTACCCGGATATGGCATTATGGGGATTTTTAATTTATCTCCCCTTTAATGGAACCGTCACCTATTGGATCGGAGGCGGAAGCCCGATTTTTCAACTCGCAAAAGATGGCTTTTATTTTCCCGCCTTATTTGCCAAATATAAGGAATGGAAAAGCAAGCGAATGCCGATGATTGTTCCTAAAGCCTTAAAACAACCTTTAATGGTACTTCTCGCCATTTGTGGTTTAACTTTATTATTAGTCAATGGCTTACAACAACTCAAACCCGAAGGTGGCGATAAACCGATTTTATTAGGACTGATGGGGTTAAAATCATTTATTGGATACCTGCCCCTAATTACCTGTGCTTACTATCAAATTAAAGGGAAAAAAGAACTCTTATTTTTAACTCGTTTAACCCTGGTTTTAGCCATAATTTGTTGTCTTTTAGGAGTTATACAATATCAATTTTTAGCCAGTGGTCGCTGTCAAGGAACCGATCATTTAGTTGGAGATGATTTATTCAAAGCCACAATTGATGCTAAATGTTTGGTGGGCGGGTCTTTAGTCTTTAGCCCCTCACAAAATATGATTCGTTTACCCGGAACCTTTGTCGCACCTTGGCAATGGGCCTGGTTTTTAATTGCCAATGCTTTTTTTACCTTTGCCAGTGCCTTTAGTGACCCTTCTCCCCTCTGGCGAATGACGGGTTTAGTGGGCATGGCGATGGTATTTATTAATGCCGTGATTTCCGGTCAACGAATTGCCTTAGCACTGGTTCCCGTTGTCACCATCATTCTATTAGTTTTAACCGGACAAGTTGCTAACTTAAAACGATTTCTTCCTATCCTTGCCGGACTGGGTTTAGTGTTAGGAATTGCGATGGCAGCCAGTCCAGAATTTTTACAAGAACGGGTTGATAGTTTTGTCAGTCGTTGGAATGCTTCCCCCCCCACGGATTTCATTTCCGAACAATTTGGACATAGTAGCGGTGGACAAAGAGGGATTTTAGGAAAGGGACTGGGACGCGCCACCAATGCCGCTCGGATTTTTGGGAAAACCTCCTTAAT
Source organism: Candidatus Obscuribacterales bacterium (assembly GCA_036703685.1). Taxonomy (GTDB): domain Bacteria; phylum Cyanobacteriota; class Cyanobacteriia; order Cyanobacteriales; family Microcoleaceae; genus Planktothrix. The sequence goes on along the minus strand of DATNRE010000066.1, from coordinate 675 downwards.
TGAAACCTACTATCCTAAGCTGATTTTTGAAATTGGGCCCTTGGGAGTTGTCGGTTTTCTTTATTTAGTGACTACCATGGTTATTATTGGGTTTAAATCCTATCGTTCCGTTAAAGATAAAAATTTACGCAGTTTTGGGGCTTGTTTTTGGGTTTTTGTGTTAATTATTAGCTACAATACCTACTATTACCCCCTAGATGTTGATCCGGTTACGGTTTATTATTGGTATTTTGCCGGGGTACTGTTTAAACTCCCCGAAATTGATCGAGAAGAACGAAAAAAACTCATAGAAGCAGGTGAACTTGATCCACATATCTAAATGAGGATATTTTTTCATGTCCAGTACAGTAAATCCATCTCAAAAACAACGTTTAGACTGGATTGATCAAACTAAAGGTTTAGCGATTCTAGGAATTATTTTTTTTCACTTTTTTCAGAATTATCCCGATAAACTTCCTTTGGTTTCCATCTTAGATCGAAGTGGCGCAAAAATTGGTTATGCAGCCGTTGATATCTTTTTTCTAATGGCAGGATTTAACACCAGCTATATTCTCGCTGCTGCGACTCAAAAGTATAGTTTACCGCAAATTACCACAAACTGGAAATCTTGGCTCCTAAAACGGTTAGATAGAATTTATCCTACTTACTTTTTAGCTGTCGTTTGTAGTTTATTAC
>DATNRE010000065.1:0-5135 GCA_036703685.1 Candidatus Obscuribacterales bacterium | reverse complement strand
CTCCCCTACAACTGAACCAACGCTATATTCCCTTACACGGTTTAGGAACCGGGGGATTTTCCCGCCTTTATACCGTCTGGGATCTCAAAACCCAAACCGAAAAAGTCCTAAAAGTCCTGGTGGAACCCTCCCCCAAAGCCTTAGAACTATTTGAACAAGAAGCAGCAGTTTTAGGCCAGTTACGCCATGCGGGAGTACCTCGGGTAGAAACCGATGGTTATTTTTATCTCAAAAAAGGCAACCGCTCAGAGGGTCATCTTCCCTGTTTGGTAATGGAAAAAATTAATGGCCCCACCCTACAGGAAATTTTAGATCAATACCCCCAAGGTTGTCCCGAAGACTGGGTGATCAGTTGGCTCTCCCAAGCTCTCGATATATTACGAGAATTGCATAGCTATCAAATTATTCATCGGGACATCAAACCTTCAAACATGATGTTAAGGATGACCCCCTCCTTAGGGATGAAAACCACCCAGGTTTGGGACACCCAATTGGTGATGATCGATTTTGGGGGGGCTAAACAAATTGGCCCGGTTGCCCATAGCGATCGCGAAACCACTCCTCGCAGTAGCACCCGCCTGATTTCCGCCGGATACAGTCCCCCGGAACAGGTGATGGGGGTGATGGTCGGGCCCCCATCGGATTTCTACGCCTTGGGACGCACCTGTATTCATTTATTAACGGGTCAATTTCCCGGTGATTTAGATGATGCTTATACCGGGGAATTGCGGTGGCGAGAAAAAACCCGGGTCAGTCCTGGGTTTGGTAATTTATTAGAGCGAATGGTGCAACTCGATCCCCGCCAACGTCCCCAAACCGCTAAAGCCATTCAAACCGATATTTTTAGAATTATTCGAGAGAAAAAACATCCTCGACGGATGATATCTACCCATCAACAGTTATTAGATAGCCTCAAAACCACTTTAATTCAATGGAATCAAAGATTAATTCAACTGGTTTTTGGACTAGGAAAATTAACCATACATTCTGTGCGGGGTTTAGTAGAAACCAGTTGGGAAATTGCCTTAGCCACAACCGGAGCAATTGTGGGAACAGTAATTGGCTCAATATTAGTTAATTTTTACGGTTTAGGCGGAAAAATTACTACGGTTTTAGCCCAAGAATTACCCCAGATTTTACCGAATGTTCCCCTAACTTTAGGTGCGGAAGTATTGGTTTGGGGATTAGCTGGATTAGGCGCCGGAATTGGATTAACTGATGCGGGAGGGTTCGGTCAACGTCGCCGTTATTCGTTAGCTGGGATCATGGGAATGTTAGGCTATATTGTGGGCGGAGCTAGTGGACAACTGATTAATCAGTTGTTAGAAAATACCGATCTGGCGGGATGGGAAGAATTGTTTAAGCAACTGCCTTTTGGAATAGCCGCTGGGTTAATAACTTTAGGGTTAGGATTACGCAGCGATCAACTGTTTCAGGGAATCTTTGTCTTATTAACCGTTACTACCCTATTTTTTGGTTTTAATCAATTTGATATTTTGCCTCAAGGGATGTTACAGTTTCCCACCCAAATGCAAGACTTTGATTTATCCCAATTTCGGCACAATTTAGGATTTATGGCATTACTCAGTGGCACAAATGCTTTGTGTTTGGGAATAACTCACTATTTCATCCTGCCCCTATTCCGATGGTTGAGAAATTAATAATATGAAATCCCTAAATGTTGGCTACACATCATTAATCTGGATCGGGTGACTAATAACTATTCGTAATTCGTATTACAAACTCACCCCAACTTGTTTTAAAACCGTTAAGGGATGATAGGATTTAAGGTTTTGAAGTTGTTCTGAATTTTTGACTAATAAAGCTCCCGCAAATCCCAAAGAATTAATCGAAATTCCCTCAAATTTTTCTTGAGATCGAGGAACAATCATCATCCAATTTCGGGTTGCCAAGAAATTATAAGCCCCGGATTGCATGGGCTGATCTCCTACGGATAACCCCACTTTTGCTAATAGCTGCAAATATAATTCTAAGGTAAAAATTGCAGCGTTTGAATGTTGATTAATCCAGTCAGGATTAAAGGATGCGATCGCATGAACAAAAGGAAATTCGGGGATAATACCGATAGAATTATTAAACTGTATAGAAGCGATCGCGGGTTCAATCGGAAGATTTATTCCATCTGGAACTAAAGGAAACGGCACTAATTGTAAATGCTTATGCCGTTGACTCGCCCCGGCTAATTTTCCCCCATTATAAAAAACCAAACCATCAATTTCTGCTAAACCCAGCCACATCGCCTCAAAATCCGCTTGAGTGAGCCAGGTTTCCTGTTCTTCAAACTGTCGAGTAATGATTAATAAATGATGATCAACAACATTAAATTTATTCAGTAAACATAAATGAGTTTCTGATAAATCACTAACAAATAAATCCTGTTCATAGGGTAGAAACGGATTAAATTCTTGACCGGATTTAGCTAATTTTTTTTGCTGTTTTTTCTTGGCCTTCTGTTTTTTTGCTAAGTTAGACAGAACTCTCACCAAAAAGCGAATATTCCCCGCATCTATAAAATCATAATCCGTTGGAATCGATTCCAATGCACCACAATTGAGCGCGTATTCGGTTTGAGTAATTATTCGTTGCCATAATGTCCCCGATGGTAACATCAAGTTTGTCGTTGTTGTACTGACCATTTGAACAATAGCGATTATTTAATAGTTTTAAAAATTGAGAGAATTTAAAGGTTTAGGAATGGGGGTAACTTTGGCTTTCGGTTTCCAGTCATATTCCATATATTGAGCCGTTTTTAATGCCTTATTATCTCCTAAAAGTTTAGCGACAACATAAAGAGACATATCAATTCCCGCCGAAATTCCCGCCGCCGTAATAATTTTTCCATTATCAACTAATCTTTGATTACTGACCACTGTAGTTTGGGGTGCCATCGCCTGTAATTGATCTAACGCTAGATGGTGAGTTGTCGCCACTAAACCATCTAATAAACCCACTTTTGCTAAGAGTAAAGCCCCCGTACAAACTGATAAAATTAATTCAGCATGATAGCCTTTAGATTGAATCCAGGCTAGAATTTGTAGTTGATTTAGAGCCGCTTTCGTTCCAATACCGCCAGGGATAATAATAATATCGGGAGGAGGACTATCTAAGAGGGTACAATCGGGATTAAAACTCAAACCATAATGGGATTGAACTGCATTTAAAGTTTCCGCGACCAGAAACACATTAAAAGGTTGATCCTCATTAATTTCTGATGTAATGGAAAATACCTCAAAAGGGCCGATAAAATCTAACAGTTGAACATCATTAAAAATTAAAATAGCAACATTTTTTTGAGTCATGGGTCAATAATCCTAAAGAAAAAGGGATAGAAGATTAAAATATGTTGAAAAAGTGTCTGAGGCTCCAAAATATTATTCTGGTTATTTTGATCACTCTAGCAATTTTACTGGGTTGGAATCATTTAACTTTAGCACAAGGTTCTACCACTCAGCTTGAATATCGCATGAGTCGATTAGAAGCACAGGTATCTCAACTCATTGGACAGATTAATAGTCTGCAATATCAAACATCAGGTACAACGGTGATCCAGGTTAAACCCGATCCCACAAATCCTGCTCCCGAACTCAGAAATCCTTTGATGTCCGGCGATCCCATGTTTGATCGGTTAGCAACATTAGTAATTGAAACCAAACAAGATGTCCAAGAACTTCAGAAACAAATGACGGAGTTAAAAGCACAATTAGAAACTCAATAATTTAGGGTTAAAATTATAGCAGGGAACAGGGAACAGGGAACAGGGAACAGGGAACACCGCAGAAAAAGTTTCTGTGTTTAGGTTTTAGCATCAGTCTATGTCCTAACACCCCAGGCGCAATTGCTATAGTAAGCTAATAATTATTGAAAAAATAGGTGCTGCCATGATCTGAGGAGTTAAAGATGTTCTCCCCATCTTAGAAGATTGATCAACAGCAGCACAGTGTTTAAAAATTGATGATATTTAAACTATACAATGATGCCGAAATAGTAAGCGGCAACTAAAAAGTTAATTCCTAACAAAAGAATTGCCCAAAATGCACGAAAGGTATAAGAGCCGCTGGATTTTTGAGTTTTGGTAGCCATATTTGGTTCCTAAATACAATGATCCAATTAAACCACAGAAGCAACGGAATCGGGATCAGACTCTGCGGCATGATAGGAACTGCGAACTAACGGCCCAGAGCGGACGTGGGCAAACCCGATTTCCTTGGCGATCGCTCCCAAACGTTCAAATTCCTCCGGTGTCCAATATTTCCGCACGGGCAGATGTTCCAGGGACGGACGCATATATTGACCCAGGGTAATTCGGTCACATCCGGCCTGGCGTAAATCTTCCAGGGTTTGAATAATTTCGGCTTCGGTTTCTCCGTGTCCCAACATTAAACCGGATTTTGTGGGAATGCGGGGATCAAGTTGTTTCACAATTCTTAATACATCTAGCGATCGCCCATACTTAGCCCCCCTTCTCACGGGTGCTTGTAGTCTTTGGACTGTTTCGACATTATGGTTATAACAGGCGGGTTCAGCTTCAACTACGGTGGCAATCCGTTGATATTGGAGTTCTTGGGGATTACCGCCCCCTTGCCCTCCCCAAAAATCCGCCGTTAGGACTTCGATCTGAGTTTCGGGGTTAAGCTCTCGAATTCGGTTCATCGTCGCCACAAACCAGCCCGCCCCCCCATCGGCCAAATCATCCCGGGCCACGGAAGTTAAGACCACATAGCGTAACCCTAAAATTTGTACGGCTTCCGCCACTTTTTGCGGTTCTTGGGGATCAAGGGGCATCGGTGCATGACCCTTATCCACCTGACAAAAGCCACAGGAGCGGGTACACGTCGGCCCCATTAATAAAAAAGTGGCGGTTTTTTGGGCATAACATTCCCCCCGGTTGGGACAACGGCCTTCCTCACAAATCGTATGAATTTGACGCTGTTTGATAATTTGTTGTACGGAGGATAATTCACTGGCCTTACCAATGGGACGGCGTAACCACGACGGGATCGGTTCAATGGCATTTTGCTCCCGATCACGATAGGATTGTTCTGGTGCTAAATCAGAAGGGGCGGACATATTCAAGTTCCGTTGTTATTTTGGTTTCTTCTCAGATTAATCTAGTT
>DATNRE010000064.1:0-1642 GCA_036703685.1 Candidatus Obscuribacterales bacterium | reverse complement strand
GTCTCGTTTAATTCCCTTAACACATTTAAGTCAAGCCCGTGACCATAACCCTGATAGGCAAGGGTTGATCCGGTGTAGCGATCACACAACACCAACTCAGAACCCTCTAACAGATGTTTGATTAGATAACAATGTTCGCGTCTGTCTTTAAGAATTAAATTAACCTGTTGTTCCGGGGAAAGATTGCCATTCTTTAACTCGAAACGAATATCCCGATTACACGGTTCCCTAGTTGTATAGAACCCAATCCCCAAGGCTTTTAGATGTTCATAAAGTTTATTAATCTGGGTGGTTTTCCCGCTTCTGTCAATCCCCTCAAATATAATTAATTTCCCCATAAGAATTATATGTTTCCTTGTAAATTGTGTGATTAAAAAACATTGGGTTAGGTGGTAATCCCTGTTTTCTGTCGGTTGTTGCTAAATATTTCATTCGCCTTTCGGTGTACATCCCGAATCGACTTCCCCTACACCCTGGGTTATTTTTCCACACTTGCAAATCCCTTTGTTCTGAGCATTCTCTGTCTAGTGTTTTCATCCTAACCCATCCAAATGTAGGATCTAAAAAATAGCTACCAATAAACCTGGACTTTTTCTGATTTGGAATCATTTACCCCCCAAGGATTGTTTAACCTTTTCAGACTCACTCAACTTTATTATCTCATTAATTATCCTAATCCTATCCTCTCTAATGGTTTTGGGTGTGAGGTTTAGGGCTAGTTGTCTAATTGCTATGTCGTAGTTTGTTGGTGCGATCATTTTCTCATCCACTCCCGAACTAATTGATCTTTTAACATCCCTTGCTCCACAAGTTTGATTATATATTCCTTAGCTTGTTCTAGGGATAAATTATCAACATCTCGCTTGATTACCGTGAGCTTGAATTGTTGTTCGGTTGTTAGTTGTGCGGGTCGCATTTCTTAGCTCCTTTGATTGTTTGGTTGTGGACTATATTACCCCTGGACATTGCAATATTATAGAGAGTTGATTCTATTATTAATTATATCAAAATTCAGTTAATTCTGTATCCCCCTGATACAGAATTAAAAATAATTAGGGCCATGGCTTGACATCCTAAGAAGTGGGGGTTAATGTAGAGAAAAGGCAAGGGCAGAGTCCTGATTTCGCGGTCTAACTCCACCCTTGCAGTGAACAAGTCACTTGAGAGGATCTTACCATGTCACTTAACTCAAAAAAATCCCCGTTAGCAGTCCGCGTCCGCAATTGCCAAACCCTAGAGGAAGCTCTTTTTGAGGAAGGGGTTGACCTCGTAGCGGGTCAACTAGAAATCATTTTTAATGCAAACACCCGCGAACTAACGTGGGAAGAAATCGAATACATACAATCACTTTTTACTGTTCCTAATTTTCGATGGGAGCAAAAATCTTTTGACGTTGAAGAATTTGAACAATTAATAGAGGACAAATCCAGGGGAGCGCGGTTTTTAGCTTATCAAGTAGTAGAAGCCGAAAAGCAAAATAAGCAATTTGATATGACCCAAGCCCGAAAAGATTGGGCTGCAACCAAAGAGCTTCGGCGTTGGGCAAAGTCCCGAACTGAAGATTTAGCCCTTTGTGGATTGGGCTATAAAAAGGTTTTAACTACCAACGGATGGGAGCCATTATCCCGCCATGTGAACGCAT
>DATNRE010000063.1:0-2952 GCA_036703685.1 Candidatus Obscuribacterales bacterium | reverse complement strand
GGACTTTAGATTTATTAACCACTTGGGGATATCTTCCCGTGATGTGGAGTGTTGTGCCTGAAGATTGGGTACATCCGGGGGTGGAAGTTGTTACCCATCGAGTGATCAAACAAACAAAAAATGGGTCAATTATTGTGCTTCATGATGGCTGTTTTGGGGGCAAAGATGTGGCAAAAACAACTCAAGAAATTATTCCTAAATTATTAGGACAGGGCTATCAATTTGTAACGATTTCTAAATTTTGGCAGTCGGCAAAATCAATGATATAATTAACACTGTTAGGATTTTAATTATAGTTTATCTAATCCGATCATGGTGCTCAAACCAGAAACCGATTCCGCCACGGGTTTACTTCGCTTAGTCGGAGATAATACCGCCGAAGATGTGAGATTTTTCCCGGGAGAATTAGGGGTATTCCAGTTAGGGGCTTTTTTATTAGGAGGAGATGATACGGTTCGGGGATCATCCGATCCTGAATTAATTTATGGAAACTCGGATAACGATCAATTATTCGGAGAAGGGGGAAATGATACCCTATTTGGCGGGGTTGGAGACGATCAAATCTTAGGGGGTGAAGGCAATGATCTGTTATTTGGAGAAGCTGGAAATGATCAATTTGTAGGATTTGTAGATCCTGATAATCCCAGTCAATTATCCGGGGTTGCAGGTAATGATACTATTTATACTGGGTCAGGAAATGATCAAGTTCGTGAGGGTCAAGGAGAGGATTTTATATTCGGAGGACAAGGCAATGATGAACTCCGAGCAGGAGGCGATAATGATTGGGTAGAAGGCAATGATGGGGATGATTTTGTCGGGGGAGAAGAAGGAGATGATACGGTTTTTGGAGGGAATGGAAATGATCAAGTTCGAGGGGATGAGGGCAATGATTTAGTAATAGGAAATGCTGGAGATGATCAGCTATCTGGAGGCAAGGAAAATGATACTTTAATTGGGGGGCAAGGCAATGATCAAATTATGGGAGATGACGGAGATGATTGGCTATCTGGGGACACGGGAAGTGATACGTTAATTGGGGGAGAAGGGAAAGATATTTTTGTTTTAGATAGTAATAATTTAAGTAATAATCTGGAATTATCGGATTTGATTGTAGACTTTGAACCCGGGGAAGATATTATTCTTTTAACTGGAAATTTGGGGTTTGATGATTTAACCCTAAAACCCGATCCCAGAACCGAAAATAGTACAATTTTAGAAGCCAAATCCGGGGAAATTGTTGCAATTTTACAAAGTATTAAACCCGATCAAATTAATCGTTCTGATTTTATTATTCCCGGGTCTATTACCTTCAGTTCTGAACAATTTGCCGTGAATGAAAATGGGACTCCCATTAATCCGATTACGGTCGTTAGAAATAATGGCAATGATGGAGAAATTAGTGTTACTATTGTCCCGGTTCCCACCCCCTTCACCCCAACGGGAAATCAAGTCGATACTACCCCGATTATTGTTAATTTTGCCAACGGGGATATTGAACCTAAAATTATTAATATTCCCATTATTAATAATAACGTTCCTAATTATTCAGCTAACTTACTTTTAACCTTAGAAAATCCCACTAATTTTGCTCAAATTACTGCCCCTAATCAGGCAATTTTAGAGATTATAGATGATGAAATGCCCCCTGCTGCCTTAGCAAGTTTAGTTAATCCCATTCCTGAAACTAATGCTCAATTTGGTTCCCGTTTATCGGGGTTAGGCAGTAATTTTGTCGCCGTCACTGCCCCCGGTCAAACTAATAATCAAGGCATTGCCTATTTATTTGATCTCACCTTGCAACAACCCACCTTAACCTTGAGTAACCCTTCTCCGGTGGCGGTTACTTCAAAATTTGGTCAATCCGTGGCTACAACTTCAAGAGATAATATTATCATTGGCGCGCCTCAAGATAGTAGTTTAGTCCCGAATTCTGGGGCAGTTTATGGGTTTAGTACCGCCACCGGAACACCCTATTTAACTATTAATAATCCCAACCCCAAACTCTTTGATTTATTTGGCTATGCCGTTGCCACTTTAGGCAATAATATTATTGTCGGCGCGCCTAATGATTCCGCCGTAGGTATCGCCTATTTATTCGATGGCAATACGGGTCAACGGTTGCAAACTTTTTTAAATCCTAACCCTCAAGTTAATGACTTTTTTGGGGCTTCTGTTGCGGCGGTAGGCGGAGATAGGGTATTAATTGGAGCCCCCGCGAGTTTAACCCCAACCGGGGGACAACAACCCGGTGAAGCCTATATTTTTGATAGTGTGACCGGACAGCTTTTACAAACCTTTAGAAATCCCAATCCGGGGTTAGATAATTTTGGCTATTCCGTCGCCTGGACAGGAATTGGTCGGGATATTTTAATCGGTGCGCCAGGAGATGACCAAGGGGGAAAAGATGGGGGAATTGCCTTTTTATTTGATGGGATTACCGGAGCGGTTTTACAACGTTATAATGCTCCTAATGTGGAGGAATTTAATCAATTTGGTCAAGCCTTAGCTTTGATAGGAAATGACGTTTTGATTGGTTCTCCGGGCTATGGATTAGGAAATTCAGGGGGCACATTCCGCTATGAATTAAGAACCGGAAATTTAGTGCAAAATTATTTAAGTCCGGTTACGGATAATACCGATACTGACTTGAATTTTGGAACATCTGTTGCTAGTGTGGGTAATCTCATCTTAGTGGGTGCTCCTGATTTGGATATCACCTTACCAAGTGCAGGTGCTGTTTTTCAATTCATTTAAAAAAGGAAAAATATGAAATCTAAAATTGCGTCCTATTTTAAGTCTGGAAAATTCATGGCTTTTTTACCCCTAAAATGGCTTGCTAATCGGTCTGCTTTTAAGTTGTTTTTTATTGTAGCTTTAGGTATTATTATTACTCATAAATATTTACCTCTAGTTAATGTTATTGCTGCCGAAAATTCTCGAGATTTTTCAGAT
>DATNRE010000062.1:0-1511 GCA_036703685.1 Candidatus Obscuribacterales bacterium | reverse complement strand
CAAATGTCTCAACACGCTTATTCCTATTCTTACTTTTAATGGTCATTGGAGTGGCGGATACCTTTCTCCGACACTCCGAAAAGAAATTTTCATCTACCCCTTGACAAAGTACCGATTAAACGATTATATTGAAATACTGCAAGGGGTTATAGCTCAGTTGGTAGAGCACCGCAATGGCATTGCGGGGGTCAGCGGTTCGAGCCCGCTTAGCTCCATTCTTGATTAGTGCTAGAAGTTCGAGGATGTGGAAGCAACCACAAAGACACGAAGACACAAACAAAGGGATTAAAATATAAATTATATCCCCCTAAATCCCATTAAGAAGGGAACTTGGAATCAGGTTCCCTCCTAACAAAATTAATCAAATTCAAAGTTTTTCAGTTTCGGAACACCAAACCAAAAATCCGTAGGAATTAGGGGTTTCAGGGTTGGATCATGACCTCCGACTTGATTGGTGCGGAGAACCCAGAGATAGGCTCCTAATTGAAGGAAGATCATGGCGATTTTATCGTTAATTAATCGTGGGAGTAATGAACGCCAACTAGAGCTTAATCGGGATAGGGTTTTTAAGGGGGTTTCTTGAGCAAAACGCCCTAAAGTTGGAGATCCATATCGCCAATCTTTCCGAGCTTTACCTGTGGTGACTAAGATACTTTCTAAACTCGCCACTAATGTGCTTAATTGAATTAATCGTTGGGTTTGTTCGTGGTGGGGATTTTCCCGCAACCATTTCATTAATAAAGGATTGAGTTCAAACTGAGCTAACATCCGTCTCAGGGATAAATATAAGGCTTGACTGGAATCTTGAGAACAGGAATTAATCGCACTTACAAAAGTAGTTCCGGTTCCATCTCCCACCCGATATCGAGCGGTCATAATATCAAGTTCATTAATCACAATATCCAGGGGAGAAAACTTAAATCCATCAAAGTCATAATCTTGGGTAAGAGGATCAAATTTAATTAGAATATCGGTGAAAGGACGACATCCTAACCAACCGAATTGACGATCGCCACCGTACCTTGTCCAGTCTACACTTCCTGAGATGATTCCATCAGAATTATGGGTATAAATTTGGCGATATTCGATGTTAAATCGCAGGTTTTGGGTCAAGCGATCGCGCACTACTGTGGCAATTCCATAGGCAAAATGTCCGAAGTAAATCCCAAAGGGAGTATGGTCGCCATTCGGCCCGCCAATGCCTCCGTAAACGTGCATTAATAAAGCCCTATCTCCTTCTTGCCAGAGGGATTCTGGCACAATATAATGATCGGAATTATCCTGATTCGGGTTAAGAAAAATGGTCTTAACTTGTCCTTGGGGGGTAACTTTATTTTTCCAGTATTCCCAGTTAATATAATCTACAGTTTTTTGTTTTCCTGAAATTACTAAATCGGGAGTTAGGGAAAACAAACGATAGGGGGCGATCGCCTGTACGACAAACTGACCATCAATATTTTTTTGTCCGAAAATATACCATCCCGAAGCATTCACCGGAGAATGTTCTAAAT
>DATNRE010000061.1:0-13346 GCA_036703685.1 Candidatus Obscuribacterales bacterium | reverse complement strand
TTTAGATGGTTCAAACGTGGAAAGATTGGCTAGAATGATTAAAAGTCAAACCGAACAAGCTCAATTTCTGGTTGTTAGTTTGCGTCGTCCCATGATGGAAGCCTCCCAACGCACTATTGGAGTCACCCAAGCCCGAGGCGCTTATACCCAAGTCCTGGGTATTAAACTTTAAAACCTAGGAGGGTTTTAGGATTAATTAAACGAACAATTAAGGTTAGTTAATTATGTCTGATGCGAAATCTCCATCCCTAAAGCGAGAAATTGGAATTTTAGGGGCGATTGGGATGGGGTTAGGTTCGATTATTGGAACCGGAGTTTTTGTGAGTATTGGAATTGCCGCCGGACTCGCCGGAACTTCGGTAATTTTAGCCCTCATGCTTGCCGCCTTGGTCGCTATTTGTAATGGATTAAATAGCGCCCAACTGGCTGCCAATCATCCCGTCAGTGGGGGAACCTATGAATATGGTTATAAATATTTGAATCCGGGGTTAGGGTTTATTGCCGGTTGGATGTTTCTGTTAGCTAAAACAGCTTCAGCCGCCACGGCTGCCCTAGGATTTTCCGGTTATTTAATCCAACTATTGGGATGGAGTCCAACTCTATTAATTCCCATTGCACTACTCATTGTGATTCTGCTGACTGCGATTGTTTTTAATGGAATTCGTCGCTCTAATGCGGTTAATTTAGTCATTCTTTCAATCACATTATTTTCATTATTATTCTTTATTTTTTCAGGTTTGCCTATGGTCTTTTCTCCCACAGGAATCAATAATCTTGTTCCCTTTTTTCCCACCGCCCAATCTGCTATTCCTAATCTCCTGCAAGCCACAGCATTAATGTTTGTTGCCTATACCGGATATGGACGAATTGCCACGATGGGAGAGGAAGTAAAACATCCAGAAAAAACCATTCCTCAAGCTATAATTATTACCCTATTAATTTCTATGCTCCTCTATTTAGGGGTCGCATTAGTAGCAGTAGGCATTTTAGGATCTCAGGAATTAAGTTTAGCCAGTTTAACGGCTGCTCCCTTAGAACAAGTCGCCAGTAAATTTGCTTTACCAGGCAGTAATTTAGTCATTATATTGGGAGCGATGACAGCAATGTTAGGGGTATTATTAAACTTAATTTTAGGATTATCCCGGGTTGTTTTTGCCATGGGAAAACGTCACGATATGCCCCGAGTATTAGCTCAACTTAATTCTACTCAAACCACTCCGACTTTTGCGGTGATTGCCATCGGAATTGCGATCGCACTTTTAGTATTAATCGGTAATGTCAAAACCACTTGGTCATTTAGTGCCTTTACCGTTTTAATTTATTATTTAATCACCAATTTAGCTGCTCTCAAACTAACCCCACAAGAACGGCTTTACCCTTCCCTATTAACCTATATTGGCTTAATTTCCTGCTTATTTTTAGCCCTCTGGATTGAGCCTAAAATTTGGTTGTTGGGATTGGGATTAATGATAGTCGGTTGGATAGGGCGAGTGATTATTCGCTATTCAACAGAACATTAACAATCAATTCAACCCAAAATCAATGGAGGAAGAAAAACATCTTAATAAATCTTTACACCTTGACAACCCTATCCCGGCGTTATACCCAATTTATTTTTTCTGTTCCGTGATTTTTTTAGATGAGAGTTGACATTTTGAGGTAAAATGTCACCATGCTACTAGGATTCAAGACAGAATTGTTAGCATTTTGTATCGGTTATGTTTAAGCAAGCCAGCACAATTCAAGAGAATGGAACCCTGGTTGTTCCTGCCATCAGTCACTATGTTTGTCGAACATTAGTGAACGTTCAATATCCTGACTGGATTAATCCCCGTTATCGCCATATTCCTTGGCAACAATCTGAACATCAATCCTCACTGATTCGTCAACTGAATCAGGGATTAGGTCAAGCCCGAAATCGAGAGGAACTATTAACAAAACTTAAAGCCTATTTAAGCCGATTGTTTAGTATTGAATTTCTACATTCTCCTGAATATAAAGTCTTAATTGCTAAACTCGAACAACTGACAGACCCCAATGTGGCTGCCCTATTTGCTCATTATCCTTTAGTTGATCATTCTTCTTCTCAATTATTAAATGGTAGAAATCCCAGGGAAAGCGGAATTAGTATTTTATTATTAGATGTTGAAAATCTGACTTTAGATATAGAAACAGAAAAATTTTTAGAGACTATTTGCTTATATCCCATGCAAATTAAAGTTGCCTTTGCTAACTGGCGGAGCATGGGAAAAAAAGATTTAGAATATCATCAACGGAGTTATCAACTGATTCATGTTCCCCCGGGAAAAGATAGTGCGGATTTAAAAATGTCAACGGTGGGGTCATCTATTTTTGTACATTATCCCACGGCAAAAGAGGTTTTAGTTTGTTCTTCTGACCGCGGCTTAACCCATTTGTGTAACGCCCTACAAACCCATGGATTAACTGTTTATCAAGTCACTAAAAATAAAACCAGTATTACAGTGCTGAATACTCGCACCAGTCAAGTGGATACCTATTCCTTAAAAACCGCTCCTCAAATTCCCACTTTAGATCAATTTATTCTACAATTACAAGAGATTATTAAATTAGAACAAAAACGCTCTCACAGTCAATGGATTAAACTGAATCGAGTTGATCTTTTATATAAAGATGCCTACGATTTAACCATTAGTCAAGTGGTAGCTACCCATTTTTCTGATTATCAAGCCCGAGATATATTTGTTAAAAATCCCCATATTTTTGTAGTACATAAGTCTTCAGAAAAAGCGCCTAGCTATGTGACTTTATTTGAGATTCAATCTTCTATTACCGAACCTGTGGCTTTATTAAATACGGAGTTATCTCAAAAAATCCTGATTGAATCTTTGGAAGATTTAGAAACCGCTTTAATTAAAATTATCCAAGAGTTAACTTTAAATTCATCAGAAGATAATGTTTCATTGTCTATTTTAGGAACCCAATTTCATCAAAAGTATGGAATTTCTATTACTAAAATTATCAAAAAATTAAGATTGGGAGGCAATTTTCAAAAGCTATTAAATTTAAGCACCGCCTTTAATATAGAAAAAACTGATAAAGATTGGAGAGTTAAGTTAAATTCCCTGTAGAGACGTACCATGGCCCGTCTGTGTCATGGCGCGTCTGTGCCAGAACTCCAACTGCGGTAAATTGTTACAAAAGCCTAACCCAGAAAAAGAGACGAGCCACGGCGCGTCTCTACTTGTTATACTAAGAAAGATGATTATTAAGAAATATAAAGGAAAATGAACAATAAAGTCGCTATCATTGTGGGCGCCACCGGAGGAATTGGATCGGCTGTAGCCAGAAAATTGGCCAAAATGGGAACAAAACTGGTCTTAGTTGCGAGGAATAGCAGTCAATTGGAAGCCTTGGCAACGGAGTTAGCCCCAACGGAATTGTTAATTGTTCCAACGGATATTACTGACCCCCAACAGGTCGAAAGTTTAATCCAAAAAACCGTTGATTATTTCGGTCAAATTGATATTTTAGTGAATGCGGCGGGGGCGGGAATTTTAAAACAGTGGAATAAAATAGAACCGAGTGATTTAGATGCCATGTTAGATCTAAATTTAAAAGGATCGGCCTATACCTGTCAGGCTGCTGCTAATATTATGAAGCAACAAAAATCAGGACATATCTGTAATGTTGTCGGGATTTTAGGAAAACATTCTATGGCAATGTCTAGCGCCTATTGTGCCTCTAAATTTGGTTTAGTGGGTTTTAGTAAATGTTTTGCCGATGAAGTCAGACGCTATGGAATTAAAGTTACCTTATTTTATTTTGGGGGTGTCGATACCTCTTTTTGGGATAATGTGAGCTTAAAAGTTGATCGCTCAAAAATGTTGAGTGCAGAAACCGCGGCTAATTCTATTCTGTTTGCCTTAGCCGCCGAACCCCAAGCAGTACCCATGGAAATCAATATTCAACCGGAAAGCCATTTATTCTTTTAAACTTAATTATATTGTTGCTT
Source organism: Candidatus Obscuribacterales bacterium (assembly GCA_036703685.1). Taxonomy (GTDB): domain Bacteria; phylum Cyanobacteriota; class Cyanobacteriia; order Cyanobacteriales; family Microcoleaceae; genus Planktothrix. The sequence goes on along the minus strand of DATNRE010000061.1, from coordinate 9,352 downwards.
ATTGAACGGAGAATTATGGAGTTTGATCATATCCATTTCTATGTTCAAGATGCCAAACGAACACGGAAATGGTTTATCGATAATTTAGGATTTCAAGCAATTGGCAGTCGGAATTTTGGTCATACCCAAACGGAAATTGTTTATCAGGGTTCAGTCTATTTCCTCTTATCTTCGCCTTTAACTATTGACAGTCCTGTCACCGAATTTTTGCAATTGCATCCGTCAGGTGTGGCAGATATCGCCTTTCAAGTTAAAGATTTAGAATTAAGACTCGAACGGCTGATTAAACAAGGAGTTCGGGTAATTTCACCTTTGAAATTTCAGGAATATTCGGGAGGAAAATTAAAATGGTTAACCCTAGAAGGATGGCAAGGTTTACGCCATACTTTAGTTGAACAAATAGGAACAATACCCAGCAAGTTTATTCCCAGTTTTCCCGATATTATTCCTATATCTTCCGCCGATATACTGACAATTGATCACGTTGTTTTAAATGTAGAATCTGGAGACTTAAAAACGGCAATTTCTTGGTATCAAAATAATTTAGGATTTCAACCTAAACAAAGTTTTGATATTCAAACGGAACGCTCTGGATTACAAAGTCAAGTGATGGTTCATTCTCAAGGTAAAGTTCAGTTTCCGATCAATGAACCCGCATCAACTAATTCTCAGATTCAAGAATTTTTAGACATCAACCGAGGTTCTGGGATTCAACATATTGCTCTTAAAACCTCTAATTTAGTCCAAAAAATTAATTGCTTAAAACAAAGCGGATTAGATTTTTTAAAGGTTCCTGATGAATATTATCTACAATTACAAAAACGTTGGATTGATCAACCCTTGTTAGTGAATTGGGAAGAATTAAAAGCTCATCAAATCTTAGCAGACTGGGAAGATTTAAACCCAGAAGCGATGCTATTACAAATTTTTACTCAACCTATTTTTGAACAACCGACATTTTTCTTTGAATTTATTGAACGAAAATTTTGTACAATTGCAGGTGAACTTAGACAGGCTAAAGGCTTTGGAGAAGGTAATTTTAGAGCTTTATTTGAAGCCATAGAACGGGAACAAATTAAACGCACTAATCAAAATTATTCCTGATTTTAAAATTAATTCAGATTACTGATAAATCTCCTTGAAAATAAAAATAGCCTGGGAATTCGGGTGTTATCTTTTGTGGAAATAACCTTAAGGATGATTTAAGGGATAAAAACCTTAATTCCTATGTTAGAAAGAAAAAGAGTAAAATAGTTTTAGTACATGAGGAAAATCCTATCCCAAAATTAACAGATAACGCACTGATCAGCCTACTCTATCCCAAATCAGTTTGAAATTTTGGAGAATTCTATATGACAACTGTAGGTAATTTAATTAATATTGCTGCGGGTGAAGTTGGATATGCGGAACATCCCCCCGGTAGTAATGGTAACAAGTATGGCCAATGGTACGGCATGAATTATGTTCCTTGGTGTGCAATTTTTATCTCCTATTGTTTTGATAAAATTGGCTTACCTCTGCCTATTAGAAGCGCCAAAGGGTTCGCCTATTGTCCCGATGGGGTATCCTGGTTTAGACAACGGGGCCAATGGTTTCAGGAGCCCAAAGTCGGGGATGTGGTTTTTTTCTGTTGGCGAGGGGATGGAATTGCCGATCATGTCGGGATCGTAGAATCCGTTAAATCCGATGGCAGTATTATTAGTATTGAGGGGAATACCGGAGTAGGTAATGATGCTAATGGCGGTCAAGTCATGCGTCGAACCCGAACTCGCGGAATCATTTTAGGCTATGGACGCCCCCCCTATACTAATTCCGTCCCGACTCAGGCCCAGGCCTCCCGTCCCGCGACTCCCGCCCCCGCACCGCCCCCGCGTGAAGTGGTTAAAATTCCACCTAATTATCATAAAAATTTAGTTGATCAATTAATTGGGAAAAAAAATAAGTCCTGATTTTATCCCCGGGAACAGGGAATACGGCGAAATATTTCCCTCCCTATATACCTGTTCCCCATTACCCATTACCCATTACCTATTACCCATTACCTATTACCCATTACCCATTACCCATTACCCATTACCCATTACCCATTACCCATTACCTATTCCCTGTTCCCTGTTCCCTTCTTCAAAACACACTTTCTGGAGAAATAAACATCGCATCCCCAAAGGAATAAAAGCGATATTGTTGTCCAAACTGATTAGCAGGTTCCTCTAATACCTGTTGATATAAATTTAATAATCTTTCCCGTCCAATTAATGCTGAAACCAACATTAATAAACTAGATTTAGGTAAGTGAAAATTAGTAATTAATCCATCAATAATTTTCCATTGATACCCCGGATAAATAAAAATATCAGTCTTCCCACAATAGCCCGTAACCGTTGATAATTGAGGATCTTCTGGGCTGTTGGCAAGGGCGATCGCAGCCCCTTCCAATGCCCGTACAGAGGTGGTTCCAACCGCAATCACTCTCCCCCCAGATGCCTTAGTTTTTTCGATTTTTTCCAAGGTTGCCGCCGGAACTTCAATCCATTCTCCGTGCATTTGATGTTCAATAATATTATCTACTTCCACAGGTCGAAACGTTCCTACTCCCACGTGTAAAGTCAAAAAAACTTGATCAATGCCTTTTAATTGTAAACGCTGAAATAATTCTTCAGTGAAATGTAACCCCGCAGTCGGTGCGGCAACGGCCCCGGAACGTTCTGCATAAATCGTTTGATATTGTTCGGGTAAGGCTTCGGTTTCCGTGACATAGGGAGGAAACGGAATATTACCAAAGGCTTCTAAAAACGGAATCAGAGACTGCCCGGGTGGGATTTCAAATTTTAATAATCTTCCCCCGGTTTCTTCATCGGTTTCTAAGACCGTTGCCCGCAATGTTTCACAATTAAAATTATTTTTTGATAAAGGATTTAGTTCAAACTCAATCACAGAACCCGATTTAAACTTTTTACCCGGTTTGACTAAAGCCAACCAGCAATTATGCTGTTTTTCCTCCAGTAGTAATACTTCCACCGCCGCCCCACTCCTTTTGTGTCCATACAGACGGGCCGGGAGAACACGGGTATTATTAAGTACCAGTAAATCCCCAGGTCTGAGAAATTCGGGTAAATCTTTAAACAGACAATGACGATGGGAGTCGGGAGAATCTACAACGAGCAAACGGGAATGATCCCTTGGTACCACTGGATTTTGAGCAATCCGTTCTTCTGGCAGTTCATAGTTATAGCTTTCTAACCGATAATCTAACTGATCCATTTTTCTGATTTATCCTTTAGCCAAATTTTTTTTATACATTCTCTTACAGGAGACCCGATAAAAACTAAGATTGGCCGATCCCCTAGGTGTTCTTCCGGGGTTTTACTTTGATCCCCAACAATTTCCGGGTTTTAAGCTGGGTAGAATCCCCCATAGGAAATCGGGTGCTTTTCCCCTATCTTATTATCCCTAATCTTGTCAATATAATATGTATAGGATTGTGTTACCTATCAGATCTGCTGTTTATTAGGGTCTCATCATTTTTGGCTCCGTTTCAACTTCAGACCTGAATTAAGGGTTACAGGATCAGCAAAAATACCGCTCCTATTGCTCTTTGTTGCAGAGTTCCAGATTGGAGTTGAGCAACAAACAAAGCGGAACAATCATGCAGGAGATCACCGATGGAATACCTTTACTACCTCGCCAACACCAGTCTTACCCTGAGAGTCATAGACTTTTTATGTTCAAATGATTCTCTCCCGGTTCAATTTATTACGGTGATTCACCAAATTGATGGCTGGATTATTAAAGTCAAAATGTGTCACTATCTCACCCCCCAGGAACATGGTGACTTTAGAGCTTTTATGCAGGAATTGGGTATTCCCTACGAACCCGATATGCGAATTTTAATGGCTCTTTGGGGTTTGGAAACCGGACAATCTCCCCTAAGTGTGATGCGTCGCTACCAAGTGGCTGTTGTTTCCCATGGTATTCCTAACCGTGAAGATGTGGAATCTTTCCGAACCCAATTTGTTAGAGGTTTAGGATACTGTCCCGAAGCTTTAGCTTAATTTTCCCTACTATTTCACTGACTGAATGCTGATTCGAGATAGTCTTGTAGAATCAGTCGGTAGCCGTTTACCAGCAAAGGTTGACCGATTTTTGTGGGGGGAGACAAGCTAGGGATTTCTTCAGAGACGGAGTTGGGAGTGGGGTCGGGATGATAACAGACTAAAGCAACATCAAACCGACAAGGGCATTCTAGGAATTGGGGGCGATCGCTTAAAAATAATTCAGCCGATCGGATAATTTTGGCTTGCTTTTTGGGAGTAATCGCTAACAGTCCCCCCTGATCCCAATTCCGTTGACCACGAGTTTTCACTTCAACAAAACTTAAAGTCAAAATTCCCGATTCTCCCCTTTCAACGGCAATTAAATCAATTTCTCCATATCGACAATGCCATTGGTGATACAAAATCTGCCAGCCTTGTGATTCTAACCAATGGCCAACCAGTTTTTCCCCTAAACAACCAATTACTCTTGATTCAGACATCGGATCTAGGATTAGAAATACAATAATTAATAAGTACGAATTTGATCTTCAAATATTGATTGATCCTGCAAAAAATATGAATCTGAGCCATTTGAGAATAGTTTCACCCCTGAAAACCCTAGGAGTTTTACTGATTATCGGTTTTTGGATGGTTGTAACCCTATTAAAAACCCCATCAGTCCTAGCTGAAAATTATGAAAAACGGACTTTGTTAAATGCCGATTTTTCTGGCCAAGTTCTAACCGACTCAGAATTTGACTTTGCCAATTTACGGGAAAGCAACTTTAGCCATACGGATTTGCGGGGAGTGAGTTTATTTGGGGCTAAACTCCAAGACGTGAATCTTGAAGGTGCAGATCTGAGAAATTCTACCCTGGACATGGCTCGTTTTAGGCGCACCAACCTAACAAACGCGATTCTTGAAGGAGCCTATGCCTATAATGCCACATTTGAAGGGACGATTATTGACGGGGCTGATTTTACCGATGTCATGTTACGCAAAGATTCCATTAACACCCTCTGCAAAGTCGCAACGGGAACTAACCCAGTCACCGGACGCCACACCCGTGACACCCTAGATTGCAGTTAAATTAGGCCCAAACACCGGACTTAAACCCTCGATATTCACAGGTTAGATCAACTTGTGAATATTTTTTATCTCTATATTTGATTATTCTTTTCAATAACTTTTGATTCTTGAGAAAGAAATATTAAGAACTTAAATCATTTGTTTCCTAACTTATATTCGGCTTAACCCAGATATTTAAGGCTTAAAGCCTCTGCAAAGACGGTTAAATCCCCCAAAAGTCATGGCGTGTAAAAAATTGCATATATTACCATAAGTGTTCTTAAAAAACAATTATTGATAATTAATTGCATTAAGTGTATCCTATCTTCTTGATAAACTATTGCATTAAACTCCAATGAACAAAATCACTAGACGTGGGTTTCTGACCCTGGGAACAGCCTTAGCTGTAGTTGCTGCGGGTGGACTGACCCCGATGAAGCGATCGGAAGCGAACCCCCAAGTCCTGAATATCTACTCCGCCCGCCATTACGATAGCGATAACCAGATCTATCAGAGCTTCACCCAAAAAACGGGCATTAAAGTTAATTTGGTGGAAGGAAAAGCCGAAGAAATGGTAGAACGGATTAAGAGCGAAGGGGCCAATAGTCCGGCCGATATTCTAATTACTGTTGATGCGGGAAACCTCTGGAGAGCGCAACAACAGGGACTTTTTCAACCGATTTCTTCAGGGATTTTAAATCAAGCAATTCCAGCCAATTTAAAAGAACCGAATGGTCATTGGTTTGGGTTTTCTAAACGGGCGAGGGTGATTGTTTATAATAAAGCTCAGGTGAATCCGGCTCAACTTTCTACCTATGAAGATTTAGCTAATCCGAAATGGAAAGGAAAAATTGTGATTCGTTCTTCCAATAATATCTATAATCAATCCTTAGTCGCTTCAATGATTGGAGATAGTGGCGCAACCCCTACGGAAAACTGGGTAAAAGGATTTGTCGCTAATTTTGCTAGACCCCCGGAAGGAAATGATGTAGCTCAAATTAAATCGGTGGCTTCGGGTGCAGGACAATTAACCTTGGTGAATACCTATTATTTAGCTCGTTTAATGGCTTCTCAAAAACCTGATGAAAAAGCGATCGCCAGTAAAGTAGGTTTATTTTTTCCCAACCAAAGGGCAAAGGGAACCCACACCAATATTAGTGGGGCTGGAGTGATTAAAACTTCCCCTAATAAGGCGGGAGCGATTAAATTTTTAGAACATTTAGCAAGTCCTGAAGCCCAAAAGATTTTTGCTCAAAGTGGTTTTGAATATCCAGCCGTGACGACTGTTCCCGTCTCTCCCGTTCTGTCCAGTTTTGGCACATTTAAAAGTAATCCCATGAATGTTGCAGCCTATGGAAAATTCAATCCCCAGGCAATTCAAATTATGGATCGCGCCGGTTGGAAATAAACCTAACCACCCTTAAATATATGTTTGTTGTTGCGCTTTAGTGTTCTTTGCCGGGGCTAAAGCCACAACAAAAGCCCAATAATTGTAATATGACAATAACCTTCCAGTTTACACTTTACCAAATCTGCGTTCACGTTTTTGATAGGAAGCCAAAGCCAGATGCAATTCCTGATAATTAAAATCAGGCCAAAGGGTATCAGTTACATAAATTTCTGCATAGGCTAGTTGCCATAATAAAAAATTACTAATTCGCATTTCTCCACTGGTACGAATTAATAAATCAGGGTGACATATTCCCGTTGTATATAGATGTTGTTCAAAGAGAGTTTCATCAATATCTTCCGGTTGAATTAAACCTTGTTTGACTTGAGTAGCAAGCTCTCGACAGGCTTTTAAAATTTCTTGTCGTCCGCCATAATTAGTGGCAATTGTAAAAAGAATTCCCTTATTTTGCTTCGTTTCCTCCATGGAATAGTCTATTTTTTCCTGTAGCGACTTGGGAAGGGCTGCCAAATTTCCCACAAACTGAATTCGGACTTCCTCCTCCATCATTTCTCGGAGTTCTCGCATTAAAACCCGCTCAAACAAGGCCATCAGAAAATCGACTTCCTCCAAAGGACGCCCCCAATTTTCTGTAGAAAAAGCATAGGCTGTTAGTGCTTGTACACCCCAATCTCGACAACAGCGTAAAGCTTCCTTGAGGGCATCCACTCCCCGACGGTGGCCCATGGTTCGAGGTAAACCGCGACGCTTCGCCCAGCGGCCATTGCCATCCATAATCACAGCAATGTGTTTAGGTAAGCGGTTTTGGTCTAAATCTGCGGGTAATTCATATATATCCCTTGTCTTAGCACTCATTTTTTCTCCCGAGAAGCTTTGGATCGAGGACGGAATAGGCGAGATACTAAAGCCCATCCTTGAGAACCCAGGCGGTTTCCCCAATGGGTAATTGAAATTGAAGGAACAGTTCTGTCATCATCGGATGTCCAAGAACGCGCTTCCAATAACTCTTTCAGTTTACTGCTAGTTAAGGGTCGGTTGAGGATTCCTTTTTCCGCCAGAGAAATCGAACCCGTTTCTTCCGATACCACAATACACATACATTTTGCCACTCGTTCGGTAATTCCCATCGCCGCCCGATGACGAGTTCCTAATTGTCGGGAGGCCATCCGTTCCGATAGGGGTAGAATTACCCCGGCCGCCGCAATTCGAGACGCCCGAATTAACACCGCCCCATCATGGAGGAGGGTTTTAGGTTGAAAAATCGTTTGTAACAGTTCTCTGGAAACTTCGGCATTGAGTTTAACTCCCGGGACAGAAAAATCCCGTTCATCAATGGGACTTCCGGTTTCAACAATAATTAATGCCCCGGTACGATTTTGCGAGAGTTCTTTAACCGCTTCTACGAGTTGATCAATCACCCCATCGGGTTCTGGAATCACACGGCGACCCTGACCAAACAATTGTAAAACCTCTCCGCGACCCAACTGTTCCAAAAATTCGCGGAATTCCGATTGTAATATGACTGCCATCGCTACGGCAGAACCCGTAACTAAACTATTGAGGGCAATAGACAATAATTTCAAATTTGCCCAGTTACTAATGGCCGTTGCCAACATTAGAATAATAAACCCGCGCACCATCCAAAGGGTACGGCGTTCTCCAATGATGACCAAAACCACATAAGTGACGGCAAAAACTAATCCAATATCAAGACTTTGAATTAACCAGGGAGGAATTCCTTGCTTAGTCATGACTAGGCGCCGCATTTATCGAATTTTGATCAAATTTCATGGGGGAGTTTTTTCAGATCTTTGTTCATTAACCCAAATCCTGATCAACCCGCCCCCACAACTGTTAGCTGTTAACTGTTAAGCGTTCTGGAAGTCGATCTTTACTGATTAAATCTTGGTAAGATTCTCGTTCAATAATGACGTTAGCATCGCCATTATTCACTAAAACTGCCGCGGGTTTGGACAGTCGATTATAGTTGGATGCCATACTATAATTGTAGGCTCCCGTTGCCATAACCACGAGAATATCCCCAGATTCAACTTTAGGAAGTTGAGCATCCTTAATTAAAATATCTCCAGATTCACAATGTTTGCCTGCAACCGTAACAGTTTCAGTCATGGGTGCAGACATTTTATTGGCTAAAACCACTCGGTACAAGGACTGATAGGTAATTGGACGGGGATTATCGGACATCCCGCCATCTACAGCAATATAAGTCCGAATTCCCGGAACTTGTTTTTGAGATCCAACGGTATAGGCGGTAACGCAACTAGATCCAATCAGAGAGCGTCCCGGTTCACATAATAATCGGGGCAGGGGATATTGTTTCTGTTCACAGGCTTTTATAACAGATTTAGTCACAATTTTTACCCAATCTTCGATACTTGGGGGATCGTCTGACTCCGTATAGCAAATACCCAAACCCCCGCCAATATTGACTTCTGAAATATTTAAACCCTGTTGATTGGCTTTAATTAAAGTATCAATAATCACAGAACCCAAATCATTATGGGGTTGCAATTCAAAAATTTGGGAGCCAATATGGGCGTGAATGCCAACGCAGGATAAACCCGGTTGCTGAATGATAAATTGAAAGACTTCATCCAGTTGACCGGGATCAAACCCAAATTTACTATCTAAATGTCCAGTACGGATGTATTCGTGGGTATGACATTCAATTCCTGGGGTAAACCGAATCATCATCCGAATCGGATGATCAACTATAGACTCTTGACTTAGTTTAGCTAAGGTGTGTAAATCTAACCAATTATCCGCAACTACCGTACACCCGCTTTCTATGGCTAATTTAATTTCTTCCGAGGATTTA
>DATNRE010000060.1:0-4765 GCA_036703685.1 Candidatus Obscuribacterales bacterium | reverse complement strand
TTTTAGAAGATTATTTAGAGGATTTTAATGGTTGTGTAATTGTAGTTTCCCACGACCGCTATTTTTTAGACCGAACCGTTGAAACAATTTTTGCCTTTGAATCTGGGGGAACTTTACGACAATATCCGGGGAATTATTCGGTTTATTTAGATTATAAAAAAGCCGAGGAATTAGAGTTAAGCCGTCAAGGAATCAAAGTCGAAGAAAAAACCCTATCTGCGGTTTCAGATGCGGATAAGTCTCAACGCTATTCCTGGGATAAAAGTGGACAGCGTAAATTATCCTCTAAGGAAAAGCGAGAATATGAAAAATTAGAGACAAAAATTGCTGAATTAGAAGCAAAAAAAACAGACTTAGAAAAACAACTCTATCAAGCACCTCCGGGGGCGGTTTCTAAGGTTCAAGACCTGCATCAACAGGTGGAAAATATTATCCTAGAAATTGATAATGCCACAGAAAGATGGTTGGAATTAGCGGACATTGCGGCTTCTAACTAATAATATCAGGAGGAATTTGAACCGAACGCAAAAACGCTGCACTTTCTTCGGGTAAAGCTGTATTAATATACATCCCACTGCCTAATTCAAATCCGGCGGATAAAGACACCCGGGGAATTAAGGCAATATACCAATGGGAATAATCCGTGCGTTGTTCGGCGGTGGGAATAGAACGAATAGTATAATTATAATCGGGATTATTTAACCCATAGTAAAGTTTAGCTAGAACATTTTTTAAGGTTTTAGCTAAATCCAAGATTTCCTCATCGGTAATTTCATCAAAAGAGGAACTATGACGACGGGGAAAAATCCAAGTATGGAAGGGAGAAAGGGCGGCATAGGGAATAAAAGCCACAAAATGTTCGCTGGTAAAAACAATCCGTTCTTGGGCGTGTAATTCTTCCTTTAAAGTGCGACAAAAAATACATTCTCCGGTATCATCATAGTGGCGAATAGCTTCTCTGGCGCGGTCGCGCCATTGATAGGGAACAATGGGAATGGCAGCAATTTGGGAGTGAGGATGTTCTAAAGAAGTTCCCGCTCCTTGACCATGATTTTTAAAGATAATAATAGTTTCTACCCGAGCATCTTGGCGAACATCAATATAACGTTGGCGATAAACTCGAATAATATTTGCTATATCTTTGATTTCCATTAACGCCATTGTTAAATCATGGCGAGGATGTTCAATTATTACTTCATGAAATCCAAACCCCGATAAAGAGTGAAAAATGCCATCGGTTTCTCGGACTCTTTCACCTTCAGGAGATAAAGCAGGATACTTATTAGAAACAACCCGAACTTGCCAGTTTAAATCATCTGATAACCGTAATATTTCTCGACCTCCTGTTAACAATTCATTCCCTGGACAAAAGGGACAATTAGAACGATATTCAGGAGTCGGAATTAATTGGGTTTCAGTTTTGGCAAATTCATCGGGTCGTTTTGCCCTTTCAGTGGCAATAATTACCCAATCTCTGGTAATTAGATTCTGTCTGAGTTCAGTCATATAAGAGGGAACAGGGAACAGGGAATAGGGAATAGGGAATGGGGAAATAAAAATAATTGATTATTTTTTGTTGCTATTTAAACCTCTTTTTGTTCCTAGATAAACGGCAAAACTTCCTAACCAATGACTTCCGCCATAGAAATTACCGGATACAGGATTTAACCCGACTTCGTGATGAACATTGGCTATGGTTTCTAAAGCTCGGATGCGGGTATCTGTGGGTAATAAACCCGAGATTATCCCTTCTAACATCCACGCCCGACTCAAGTTTAACCCATCAAAATGGGATTGTCCGTAATCTTCAGGATTATTAATAATAATCGGAGAAAACCAATCGGTTTCTAATTTTTGGGAAAGTTCGGGTAAAAAAATAGTTAACCATTCTCCAAATTCTAAAGGCGGTAAAATCCTGCGCATTAAATCAGCTTCTGCTAGACAAGGAGAGAGAAAATCATCCCCCAAGGGTTCACAGTGCAGGGAATAATTGTAATCATGGTAATAGAATTTTTGGATTTTATGTGCAACTACTTCTAATAATGGTTGATGGTGGGTAAGGGTTGCCCAATCCCAAATTAATCCTAACGCAAAAGCCGTTTGATTGTGTAATCCGGTGCGGTTAGGATAGGATAAATTTAATAACCAGTTGTGAATATTATTAATAACAACGGTTTCTAAAGGTTGTAAATATTCTAATAATAGTTTACCCTGTTTATCCTCCCATTCAGTCAGTTCGGCTGTTAATTGTAAAAACCAAGCTAACCCATAAGGACACTCAAATCGGGGCTGAGATTGTAAAAAATTAGCCTCGATTTTAATATGTTCCGGGGTGATATTTTGGGTTAAAACTTCTCGAGCAGAGGAGACAAAATCCGCCTCGGGAAAATATCTAATTAACCGAGTTAACATCCAATGGTTATGAACTGCCGAATGCCAATCTAAACAGCCATAAAAGGCGGGATTAAGTTGTCGATGGGGAATCAAATCCCGGGAACTTTTTAACCAATAATATTGAACATGAGGATACTCTTGTACAACACATTGTAAGCCAAATTCAGCAAATCGACTAGCTAAGTTGACCGCAAATATTTCTGATTCTAAATTCACGATTTTTTAGGTTAATTTATGCTATTATAAAATTACTAGGTTGAGTTATCATACTTTTTTATTGCGCTCGTTGTTGCGCTCGTTGTTGCGCTCGTTGTTGCGCTTCAGCGCACTCCTAACAAACAAATTAGCATTATTTCGGACTAACTGAAGGTGTAGGAGTCGGTTGAGATGTAGGAGGTGTAGGAGGTGTTTGGGGAATTTCCGGGGGAAGTTTCCACTCCTCCAGGGGACGATGAATAGTAGATAAAATATCTTTAGAAATTACTAAAATACTGACTTCTTTTGCAGAAGATTCAGGGGAATCAATTTGAGCATATAAAGAATCTCCGCGAAAATCGATGTTCCCTAAACTTAATCTATGGATGGTATTATTTTTAAGTTTAATTTCTATTTTATCCGTTGCGGTATCTAACCCATAATCCTTAATTTTTTCAGTAGAAATCGTTAATTTCTGAATCCCTGAGTTGACATCCGAGGGATTACTTTGATTTTTAAACAATTCCCTGATCAAATAATCTACTGAAGCCGGATTGGCCAAAAATTGTATCGGTGCAGTGATTTTCCAAGGAGATTTTTTTAATTCCTCGGCGTTAGTTACCCGTTCCAAAGTAACAGTTTGTTGGGCAGTTGTTAGGGTAAAAGATTGAATATCATCCTTGGGAAAGGAAAAAATTTGTTGTTGTTTCGCTTGAATTTCTTGTTGTTGTGTTTTCTCCTGAATTTCAAACAGATAAACAGCCCCAGTCAAACCCAAGGCTAAACCCATTAAAATTAATGTTGAACGTTGAAATTTCATCAGTTAGTAGTCATTATTTGTCACTTATAGCGCTACGCGCTAGGGAACAGGGAACAGGGAACAGGGAACAGGGAACAGGGAACAGGGAACAGGGAAAGGGTTTCAGAACTCAAAAGTGTCCTAACTGTAATGCGTAGCGCTATACCCATTATCAGTTGTAGGGGCGGGTTCATCAAGATTTAAGTAATTAACAAAGATCTAAAAGAACCCGCCCGTACCAGTAAACAATTATCAGTTACCAGAAATATTAACTCTTACACTAATAACTGTTTACTGATAACTGATTACTCCGTAGGTGTAGGATCAAAACGCTCAAGTTTAGCACCCAATTGTCGGAGTTTAGCTTCCAATTGTTCATAACCACGATCCAAATGTTTTAATCCTTGAATCGTCGTTTCTCCTTCGGCGGCTAAGGCTGCTAGAACTAAGGCAGCAGAAGCGCGTAAATCCGTCGCTGTGACTGGAGCGCCCGATAGCAAAGGAACACCGCGGACTAAAACCGTATTCCCTTTAACCCGAATATCAGCACCCATGCGACTGAGTTCAGGAACATGACCAAAACGATTTTCAAACACCGTTTCACTGATCAAACTATTGCCTTGACACAGCGTTAACAGAGCCATAAAGGGGGCTTGCATATCCGTAGGGAACCCCGGATAGGGTAGGGTCTCAATATCCGTCGCCTTTAGCTGTTCCCCAGCCAGAATACTTAAATGGTTTAGCCCTTCCATGCGGATTTTCACACCCATGGCCTTCAGTTTAGCCAGTACAGGAGTTAAATGTCCTGGAATAATCGGGGATAGGCTGATTTCAGAGCGGGTAATTGCCCCAGCTATTAAAAAAGTTCCGGCTTCTATTCGGTCAGGAATAATCGAATAATCCGCAGAATGCAGACTGGGAACCCCAGAAATCACAATAGTTTTAGTTCCCGCCCCATGAATTCTGGCTCCCATGGCCCGGCAGAAATTCGCTAAATCGATAACTTCCGGCTCTTGAGCCGCATTTTCAATAATGGTTTCCCCATCCGCTAAAGTGGCGGCCATCATCAAAGTTTCCGTCGCTCCGACACTGGGATAGTCCAGATAGATGCGAGCACCCTTGAGCCGACGGTTAGCCCCTGCTACATGAGCATGAACAATACCATGCTCGATGTGTACTTCCGCACCCAGGGCTTGAAGTCCACGAACATGAAGATCTACAGGTCTAGCTCCAATAGCACAACCCCCAGGTAAGGGAACCCGGGCTACCCCTAAACGTGCCAATATTGGCCCAATAGCAAAGAAACTCGCCCGTAACTGGCTCACCAGTTCATAGGGGGCTTGGGATTCTGATAACTCACCCGCCTTAATGTCGATG
>DATNRE010000059.1:0-3881 GCA_036703685.1 Candidatus Obscuribacterales bacterium | reverse complement strand
TCCTGCTGAATACCCAGCATCCCCTCAACAGTCGATATTTCTTACCCATTTACCAGGCTACAAAAAGAAAGAGAGAGTCGCCTTGGCAACTCTCCCTACCATCAGGGTGCATCTACATACCACAATATAACTTTTTTGGAGTGGGGGGTCAAGCCCCCTATTTAAAGATTCTGTAAAAAATTCTCAGCAATTGCTAAGGCTTTGTAAAAATAACCCGGTCGGTCGTGGGCATAGTCGGCGGAAAGTCTACCGACCATCAGCAGTTAACGGTTATTCCCTTGACTTTTGCAAAGCTTAACTGGGTAATCAGTTTTTTAATAAATCTTTACCATTAATCCATGCCACAATAGAAAACAAGTTAAAAAGTCCTAACCAATTATCTAGGGAGGTCATGAATGGTAGCCCTCACTGATCGTGTAAAACAAAATCGTTTAACAATTGAAGTTCAAGAGATTGCCACCGATACCACGACAATTCGTTCCCTGGATTGGGATCGGGAAAGATTTGATATAGAATTTGGCCTGCAAAACGGTACAACCTATAACTCATTTATCATTCGCGGGGAAAAAACCGCCCTGGTTGATACCTCCCATGCCAAATTCCGCTCCCTGTATTTAGACACCCTCAAGGGATTAATTAATCCTGCGGAAATTGACTATTTAATTATTAGTCATACCGAACCCGATCATAGTGGGTTAGTTAAAGATGTCCTAGAACTTGCTCCTAACGTGACGGTTGTAGGGTCGAAAGTAGCTATTCAATTTTTAGAAAATTTAATTCATACCCCTTTTCAAAGCCAATTAGTTAAAAGTGGCGAAACCTTAGATTTAGGAAATGATCATGTTTTAGAATTTGTTTCCGCCCCGAATTTACATTGGCCGGATACCATTTTTACCTTTGATCGGAAAAGTCAAACGTTATTTACTTGCGATGCGTTTGGAATGCACTATTGTTCTGATCAAACCTACGACGAGAACTTAACTGCCCTGGAACCGGATTTTCACTTTTATTATGAGTGTTTAATGGCTCCTAATGCTCGTTCGGTAATTAATGCGATGAAACGCATGGAACCTTTAGGAGAAATTACCACCATTGCCACCGGACATGGGCCCCTATTACGTCATAATTTAGCAGAATTAAAAGGACGGTATTGGAAATGGAGTCACGAACAAACTAAATCGGAAACGGCCGTGGCGGTGTTTTATTTCTCCGATTATGGGTATAGCGATCGCCTCTCCCAAGCCATCGCCCACGGAATTACCAAAACCGGTGTCGCTGTCGAAATGATGGATTTACGCACGGCTGAAGCGACAGAAGTGCGGGAATTAGTCATGAGTTCTGCGGGATTTATTATTGGAATGCCTCCGGTTTCTGGTTTAGGTTCGGAACTCGCAGGCGAAACGATTAACACCATTATTGCATCCGCTCATAATAAACAATCCTACGGTTTATATGAGTCGGGCGGGGGCAATGATCTCTCATTATATCCCTTGCAAGTTAAACTTAATGACGCCGGATTAAAACAAGCTTTTCCTTCAATTCGGATTACGGAAACTCCCCAAGATACCACCTATCAAACCTGTGATGAAGCGGGAACCGATATCGGACAATGGTTGAGTCGAGATAAAACCGTTAAGCAGATGAAATCCATTGATAGCAACTTAGATAAAGCCCTAGGACGCTTAAGCGGTGGATTGTATATTATTACGGCTCAAAAAGGAGAAGTGAGTAGTGCGATGTTAGCCTCCTGGGTGACTCAAGCGAGTTTTCAACCCCTGGGATTAACTATTGCAGTCGCCAAAGATCGGGCAATTGAAGCTTTAATGCAAGTTGATGATCAATTTGTGCTCAATGTTTTAGCAGAAAGTAATTATCAAAAACTGATTCGACACTTCTTAAAAAGATTCACTCCCGGGGCGGATCGGTTTGAAGGAATTAATACCCAAACTGCTAATAATGGTAGTCCGATTCTAACCGATTCCTTGGCTTATTTAGAATGTCAAGTCCAAAGTCGGATGGAGTTAAGTGATCATTGGATTGTTTACGCCACCGTTGATAATGGACGAGTCAGCGATCCAGATGTGCTCCCGGCGGTTCACCATCGCAAAGTCGGAAATCATTATTAACCTCTAATTTGATCCCCCCTCGGGGGGCAGGGGAGGTAGGGGAGGTAGGAGGATTGATGGTTAAGGGTTAAGAGAGATCAAAAAACTTTTTTTAATACAAGATTATGGATAATCAAAAACCTCGGGATGTTCAAGTTTTTTTAATTGGAAATAATACAAAAGTCGTGCGATCGCGCACTTGGGATCGGTTAAAATTTGAGGTGGAATATTCTCTACAGCAGGGAACAACCGCGAACAGTTATATTATTGAAGCCGATCAAACTGCGATTATTGATCCCCCCGGAGAATCCTTTACCCAGAATTATATTGAAGCGTTACAAACTCGCTTGAATTTAGACTCCTTAGAATATATTATTTTAGGTCACTTTAATGCCAATCGTGGTGCCACCCTCAAGGCCTTATTAACCCTATCCCCTAATGCCACATTTGTTTGTTCAAATCCGGCTGCTTTAGCCCTGCGAGAATATTTTGAAAACGAGAACTTAAAAATATTAACCATCAAAGGAGAAGAAACCTTAGATTTAGGTCAAGGTCATCAATTGCAGTTTTTTTTAACTCCCACTCCTCGCTGGCCCGATGGGATTTTAACCTATGATCCAGCCACGGAAATTTTATTTTCCGATAAGCTATTTGGGGCGCACGTTTGTGGCGATCAAGTCTTTGATGAGGGCTGGTCAGTGTATAGCGATGATCGACGGTTTTATTATGACTGTCTTCATGCAGCCCAGGCTAAATACGTTCTTTCTACCCTCGATAAAATTAAAGAATTACCCGAAATCCAACTCTATGGAACCGGTCATGGGCCGTTAGTTAAATATGGTAAAACAGAACTAACAAATTTATATCGAGATTGGAGTGAAAAACAAAAATCCCAGGACTTAACGGTTGCCTTATTATATGCTTCAGCATACGGAAATACCGCCACAGTTGCCCAAGCGATCGCCCAGGGATTAACAAAATCTGATATTACCGTAGAATTAATTAATTGTGAATATGCTAAATCCTCAGAAATTCAAGAAGCCCTAGAAAAATGTGATGGATTTATTATTGGTTCTCCCACCCTCGGAGGTCACGCGCCCACCCAAATTCAAACCGCTTTAGGGGTAATTTTAAATACAGCTTCAACCAATAAATTAGCGGGGGTTTTTGGTTCCTATGGATGGAGTGGAGAAGCCATTGATTTATTAGAAAGTCGCTTAAAAGATGCGGGTTATAAATTTGGTTTTGAACCGATCCGAGTCAAATTTGCCCCTACGGATATTACCCTACAAACCTGTAATGAAGCGGCGGTTGATTTTGCTCAAACCCTGAAACGCACCCAAAAACGTCGGGCGTTTCGTCCCACGGCTACCTCCTCGGGGGCTGATCGTACCGCCCAAGCCTTGGGCCGGGTGGTGGGTTCCTTGTGTGTCGTATCCGGGCGTCGGGGGGAGATGTACAGCGCCATGTTAGCCTCCTGGGTGTCCCAGGCTACCTTTAACCCCCCGGGGTTTACGGTAGCCGTGGCCAAGGATCGGGCTTTGGAACCGTTAACTCATGTTGGCGATCGGTTTGTGCTGAATATTTTGCAGGAAGGCAGACAATTACGGAAACATTTTCTCAAGCGTTTTGAACCTGGAGAAAATCGGTTTGCAGGCATAGAAACAGAGGAAACATCGACGGGTTGTTTGATCTTAAAAGATGCCTTAGCCTATCTCGATTGTGAGGTAAAAAATCGGATGGAATGTGGTGATCATTGGGTGATTTATGCCACTG
>DATNRE010000058.1:0-1583 GCA_036703685.1 Candidatus Obscuribacterales bacterium | reverse complement strand
GACCCACTGTATTTATGATACATGGTTTAGCTGTAGGGATGTGGATGATGGCAACGGTTTTAATCGCCCTATGGTTTTGGCAATCGGGAACTTTAAAAAAATTCTTGAATATCCCCATGAACGTTTGGTTTATTAGCCTATATATGATTCATCTTTTAGTCCGTTCTACGGGAGCTTATCTGTATATGGCCTTTGGAGTGGTAATTTTATTTTCTGCCAAATTCCTTCGCACTTCTTTTCCCCTGGTACTGCTGATTATGGTGTTATCCTCCTATCTTTATTTAGGAGTAACAGGAAACTTTACGGGAGAAAAAGCCGATAAAATTGTTCAGACGGCAACTAATATAACTAATGCTGAACGAGCGTCGTCATTAAAATTCAGATTTGACAATGAAGAAATATTAGTTGAAAAAGCAATACAAAAAATGTGGTTTGGTTGGGGCGCGGGGGGAGGAAATCGGGTTTATGAATATACATCTACAGGGGAAAAGAAGGATATGGCTATCACCGATAGTTTGTGGATTATTGCCTATGGAACTAATGGAGCTATTGGGCTCATTGGCATCTTTGGAACTTCTTTACTTCCTGCGCTGACTTTTTCTTTGTTCCGGTATCCGGCTAAAACTTGGTTTCGTCCTCAAGTCGCCGGAGCCGCCGTACTCAGTGTGATCACAGTTTTATATGTGTTAGACAACCTCTTAAATGATATGTATAATCCCGTTTTTACCCTGGCTAGTGGCGGTCTGGCTGGGTTATTGATGAACCCAAATCCCCAGGAATCCCACCCCTTTATTGCCGTTTCTACCAACAGTATTCATCGCCCTCTGACACGGAATCGCAAAATACCTTCCCAACCGATTCCGGTTTCTGCTAAAACAGTTAATAACATTCCTAAACTAAATCACCGAAAGCCACGACCTATCCCAATTACGGCTAAACCCA
Source organism: Candidatus Obscuribacterales bacterium (assembly GCA_036703685.1). Classification (GTDB taxonomy): domain Bacteria; phylum Cyanobacteriota; class Cyanobacteriia; order Cyanobacteriales; family Microcoleaceae; genus Planktothrix. The sequence goes on along the minus strand of DATNRE010000058.1, from coordinate 641 downwards.
ATTACGGTATTCCTCAACTAAATCGCCGAAAACCACGACCTCGATCAATTCAGTAAGTTTTTAAGAATCAAGGCTATAAAAGTAAAAAGCTATTTTTTGAGGGTGATTAGTTATGTTTGATTCATTTAGATTTAATCTCAAAAACAATATATTATTATTCCTGATATTTTTATTAGGAATGGGAATAGCTTGCTCCAACACAATTGACGGGTCTCAGGAGAATTTTAAAGAGTCTGCCCTTAGTCAAACTTTATCAAATACTCAATCTTCTTTAGGAATTAATCTTAGTGGTGTGGGTAGTTCAGACGATGGGCTGCGCGGTGGGCGCCGTCACGTCGGTCACGCCACGGTTCTTGCCGTAGTTGTAGAGGCTGGGGCCGATCGTGCCGTAGGAGATCTCGGCCTTGCCGATCTGATGGCAGTTGTAGCAGCTGCCGCCGTTGTCCTTGGCGGCGGCGGACGAGTCGGTCCAGGTCATGCCACGGCCGTTCTGCGCCAGCTTCTCGCCTTCGCGCCAGTCGCCGATGTACTGGCCACCGGCGGGCCACTTCACGGCAGCACGGGCCTGGTCCATCACCTGCTGGGCCACGGCGTCGGACGGCGGTTTGTCCGAAGAACAGGCCGCCTGGCCCAGGTCCTGG
>DATNRE010000057.1:0-4868 GCA_036703685.1 Candidatus Obscuribacterales bacterium | reverse complement strand
GTATCAAAGCGATAGTGAAGTTGATGAGGCTCGTCTTCAACCGATTACTCTACTGATCAATAAACTGATTGAGGGAGAAATGCCTACTGATGGTGAAATTATCACTTGTGCAAATTTATTAAAAATTGATTCTAAAAAAATTACAGTTTTATGTAATCTTGTAATTAACTAATAAAAATTTTACTATTAAAATCAATTCTTATTGAGAAGAAAATATTACTTTTTTAAATTAAAAATACTTATGATTTTGAAATAGGATTTAGGCTATTTTCTTGATGCAAAATGCGTTGAAACTGCTTATGGGCAAGCAGGAAGAGGCTAGTCAGCTAAAACGAGTTGAAACCCCTCCGCCATCTTTTTTTATCCCAATTTAGCTAAATCTCTTATAGCTAGGGTTGTTGACGGGGTTGTCATCGCGTCAGGTTAATGGGACTTAGACATTTCCTTACCCCTAAAGGGGCTAGAAACCGAACTGGATAGGGGAAAGAAAATTTCTAAGCCCCACCATCTCCTGTCTCCTATCTCCTATTTCAGTTCTAAGTCCTCAGAAATATCTTGTAGTAATTGATTAATTTGATTGATGGCTTCTTGAGGAGGTCGTGACTCACCGCCGAGTTCGATCCGTAGTCGGAACTTTAGCTCAATGCCAACAGTGGCATTTTTGATGTCGGCGATCGCATCGGCTAAATCCTGAATTTGGTTAGGTAGCAAGTTTGTTTCTGCTACCAGCACGTTGTTTGCTGGCTTAGGTACTGGCTGATTAATTTGGTAACTAGACGGTGACTCCCCAACAACTCTTGAAGGTTCAACGGGTGTTGACTGACTTTGGGTAGCCACCGAGATACGTGCAAAATGGGACACGTTGTAAAGTTTTGTTAAGAAATCAGGTTGAAAGCATTGATTTTAGGTTCAGTCAAGCCAGAAATTTTTGAAGCGCTCGCTCGATAGTTCTGTGTAGCGAATAGTGTGTTGAATATTCTTGTGTCCCAGATAAGCCTGAATAGCTCTAGTGTCATGACCATGAGATGCCAAATAAAACCCGCAGGCATGACGTAACATATGGGGATGTACCGATAAAGCTAAACCAGCCAATTTGCCAGCACGACGAATAATATTAAAAGCAGTGGCAGCAGCTATCGGAGTACCACGCTCAGAAACAAACAAGTAAGGGGAGTTAGGATATTCTCGTTGTAGTTGTCGTAGCCACCTTAACTCTCTAGCACGTAAAGGATGTGTTGAACTGATACCATGCTTGAGTCGATTGATATAGATCGTGCCACTAGAAAAATCTATCTGCTCCCATCGCAGGGCCACCAATTCTGATACACGTAGACCGTGACGATAAGCCAGTAAAATTAAAGTCGAATCTCTGTGACCATGCCGCCCTGTTGACGAGGCTGCTTTAATCAGGGCTTCAACTTCATGGGGTAGCAGATGTTCTCGTGTTCGTTTCTGTAGATTTGTGACTTTTTTGGGTGGAGCAGTATGAGTCATAAAAACCAACTTGCCCATAAAAGATAATTGGGTACTATGGCATTGAGTACGACACAATCAACTCCCCACACATTCCATTGTAAAAACTTGCCCATAAACAGTTCTTTTTGGTAATGTTTCTTTACATCAACTTCTGACGTAGTGGCTGATTGGTAATATATATTTTTTGAAGTGTTAAATCGCACAAACACAGACTGATGGTAACATCGATAGAACGTACCGCTTACCCTCGATTTAAGCGTCAATTGACAGCCCAAGAACTCACGGAGATTTACACACCCAAAAAGGGCGAAATTGCTTTAGCTTACGCTACAACTCAAGGTGAGAGTAATATTATGAACTTATTATGCCTATTAAAATCCTTTCAGCGACTCGGTTACTTTCCTTCTCTATTAGATATTCCTCCCAAAATAGTTGCTCATATTCGCAGCCATTTAAATTTTTCAGTTGATACTGTTTTGGGTTATGAAAATCGCAAAACCCTGTATCGGCACCGGACTGCTATCCGCGAATATCTTCAGGTCAATCAATTTAATCAAACTGGGCTACATCTAGCTATAAAAGCAGTGAATGAATCAGCAACTATCATGGATAACCCGGCTGATTTGATGAATGTAGCCATTGCTGAATTAGTTAAAAATAGATATGAATTACCCGGATTCAACACATTAAATAGATTAGTCCGGCGAGTGAGAAATGTAGTAAACCAAAGATCATTTTCCCAGGTACTGAGTCGCATCTCGTCAGATTACCAAGAGCGCTTGCTGGACTTGTTAGAGCGTCATCCGCTTGAGTATAAAACCTCCTTTAATAGCCTGAAACAACTACCTAAAAGCCCTACTCGTAAGAATATTAATGACTGTATTGTACATTTAATCTGGCTAGATTCTGTGGGTGATGTTCAGCCAATTCTCAAGGATCTTACCACTGCCAAAATTCACCATTTTGCTGCCGAAGCACGGGTGTTAGATGCCCATGAAATCAAAGATTTCAGTTTATCCAAACGGATGACTTTGATTTTATGTTTAATTTATGCGTCGCAAGTGACAGCGCGAGATAGTTTGGTTGAGATGTTTTTGAAGCAAATGCGCTCAATCAATAACGACGCGACTAAAGAATTAGAACTCATCAAAAAAAGAATTCAAGAAACACAAGAGAAATTAGTTGAAGTGTTGACTAATGTTCTTCATGTGTTTATAGATGAAAATCAATTCACTCATGAACAAGTAGATTCTCACCTAGAGCGGGAAGTATCCGATAGTTATTTATCTAATTCGCTAGAACAGATACAGGAATTAAATCTCTCTACCAAGCCCCTAAAAAATCAGGAAATATCTCTATTTCATAAACTCAATAATGTCTTCACTCAAGACGGAGGAGCAGAGCAACTCCTTTCTGAATGTGAGGCGATGAATGCTTATAGAGGTAATAATCATCTTCCTCTAATTTGGAAATTCTATAAAAATCATCGTCAGACCTTCTTCCGCTTAGTAAAAGCCTTAGAGTTCAAATCAACGACTACCGAACAAAGTGTTATCGAAGCATTACAATTTGTCCTCGATAATTCTCATCGTCGAGGAGAATTTATCAAAGCAAGTATTGAACTAGATTTTATTTCAGAACAGTGGCGAAAATTAATTGTAGTCAAGCAAGGAGAGAAAACCAAATTCGTTCGGCGACACTTCGAGGCTTGTATTTTTTACTACCTAGCAGCCGAATTAAGGTCAGGAGATATCTGCGTCGTTGGTAGTGAAGATTACGCCGACTATCGAGAACAATTACTGCCTTGGTCAGAGTGTTTGCCTTTAGTTGACCAATACTGTGAGAATTTAGGCTTTCCCAATAACGCTTCTGAGTTTACTAAGACATTGAAATCCTGGTTGACGGACACGGCGGCATCTGTCGATGCAGGTTATCCCAATAACCATCAATTTATTATTAATGATGAAGGCTCACCCATACTCAAAAAGTATCAGCGTAACGAGTTGAGTGTTGCTGCCAAAGCTTTAATCGAGAAAATCGAAGAACAATTTCCAGAAAGAAATTTAATTGATATCCTCAGAAATGTTGACTACTGGACAAATTTTACCCGTCACTTTGGGCCATTATCCGGTTCAGATCCTAAAATTGAACGGGCAACGGAACGTTATCTTTTAACGACGTTTACTTACGGTTGCAATTTGGGGCCGACTCAAGCAGCGAGACATATGCGAGGTATCGTCACCGCCAAGGAACTGGCATTTGTCAACCGTCGCCATGTGACCGTGGATAAGCTCAATGCTGCATTGGTGGATATTATTAACCGTTACAATGCTTTAAATCTGCCCAAGGTTTGGGGTGATGGTAAGAGTGCGGCAGCAGATGGAACGAAGTATGAACTCTACGAAGAGAATTTACTGTCTGAGTATCATATTCGTTACGGGGGTTATGGAGGAATAGCTTACCACCATGTCTCTGATACCTATGTAGCCTTATTTAGCCAGTTTATTTCCTGTGGCACTTGGGAAGCTGTTCATATCATCGAGGGGTTATTAAAAAACTCTTCCGATATTCAACCCGATACAATTCATGCTGATACCCACGGTCAATCAACACCTGTGTTTGCATTGGCACATATGCTGGGAATTAAGTTAATGCCTCGAATTCGGAATTGGAAAGATTTAAATTTTTATCGTCCTGACAAAGATACTGTTTATCAACATATTGATTCTTTGTTCTCTGAAACGGTGAATTGGAAGCGGATAGAAACTCATTGGCAAGATATTTTACAGGTAGTTTTATCAATTCAAACAGGTAAGGTATCGAGTGCAATTTTATTGCGTAAATTGGGGAATTATAGCCGTAAAAACAGGTTATATCAAGCTTTTCAGTCATTAGGACAAGTCGTAAGAACTGTTTTCTTGCTGCAATACATATCGGATATGCAACTGAGAAAAGAAATTACTGCTGTGACCAATATTGTGGAGGCTTATCATAAATTCTCGAAGTGGTTTTTCTTTGGTGGCTTTGGAGTTGTGATGAAAAATGACCCCATTGAACAGGAAAAGGTAATTAAGTATAAGGATTTGGTAGCCAATGCTGTTTTGTTCCAAAATGTTGTTGATTTAACTGATATATTGCGGGATTTACAGAAGCAGGGATATTTGATTAGCCGTGAGGATGTGGCGGTTGTGAGTCCTTATATTACGGCTCATGTTAAGCGGTTTGGTGATTACCTAATTGATCTGGAGACTGTGCCACCTTCGTTGGATGAGGTCGAAAGTTTAGTGCTGGCTTAACCATTTGGAATCCTTGAAAATCGCTGGTTTTGGGTTGGCTCCTTAACAAAACTTTACAACGTGTCCCATTTTGCACGTATCTCGGCGGCTACCCTA
>DATNRE010000056.1:0-6459 GCA_036703685.1 Candidatus Obscuribacterales bacterium | reverse complement strand
TTTCTTTTTTAGCTTTATTAAATCTCAGCCCACGATGGAGAAAGGGAATAGTAGCCCGTATCTATTTTAGGATGCCGGGATTTAATAAAAGTGGAGATTTGGACTCCCCACGACATTCCCCTTTTTAGGGAAATGTTTCGGCTAAGGAATGAAAAATAAATAACTTGCACAATTAAACCCCATAAGCCTTGATATACGGTAAACTATAGCTCAATTAGTCACCTTATTGGTTTTTCATTCCTAATTGTCGGTTAGCTCTCGTCAGGTGGGTTAATTTCGGTCTAATGGGGTAAATTCATAAATGTAAGCGGTGTAAGCGGAATTAAGATCGAGATTGGGGCGTAGGAAGGGTTCAGAGTTTGGATATTCTAAAATAATCGCTTCTCTTAATTCCTGTGCGTAATTTTCGGCTAACTGCCCTAATAAATCCCACTCTTTCTGTGAGGTTGCAAATTCAATCATTTTGATAATTGAGTAGGCTGTAACTGCGTTGAAAGAACTGTCAAAATTATTCAGGGATGCTAACTCCTCAAAAAAAGTCTTTCGTTGCTGATAGTCGTTCGGGTTGATCATTGGTCAGTTTTAAATGTTAGTTTACTGGTCATACTCTGGATGCCACCCTTTTTCGAGGTGAGTTTTAACGGCCGGAAAATTTCCCCCAATTTGGTCAATCAATCCTTGAGTGAAAAATCGAACCCGATTGGTTTCACACTCTTTAACGGCGGGATGCCGGAATGCGAGTTGTAGCATTCCCACCAATGTAAAAGCGGTTGCACAATCTAGGGTGGTAGTGATGGTTCCTTCTAGGGATTTAATGGATTGAACAGCTTCTTTTAGTTCTGCTTCACCGTCAGGAGTATTTATCAATTCTTTGAGCCGTTTTTCGTGGTTTTCTTCCTGTGCGATCGCTCTAACATAAAAATCATTAGCCAGTTCATCTTCAGGTAATAACGCAACTGGAAAAGCTGAAAGCAAACCGTTTTTTAATTCTTGATCTTCCTGATTACAAGTGTGATAAGCGAAGGTCATGAGCCGTCGCAACCAATGATTACTTGAATAATTGGAGAGGCAACTTAACTCTATGGCTGCTGATACCAAAGAAACTTTTATAATTTCACTGTCGTCAATCTCTAAAAAACCCAATTTTTTCATTCGGAGATTGATTACCGCATTTCGACTTTCTAGTAAACTGATGATATGACCAGAGTTCATGGCTTGTATGAAAACCGGAATATCATCTTTTGAGTCAAAAAAAATATCAACTTCCTGTAGTTCCTGTGATGGTTTTAGGCTTTTCACCGATTGCCAAATTTTAGAAACTGCGTCTTTAAATTCAATCATTGAAATTCCTCCAAACGAGCTTGTAAATTAGCTTGAATCCCTTCTAGTTTAATCATTTCAACATTTAACTGAATTTCCTGTTGTTTCTGGTTTACCAATTCAGTTGCTGTAATTTCGTCTGCAACTTTGGCATCAATTGCCGATTTTGAAAGTTGCAGATAAAGCTCAACGTCTTTGTTGCGTTGATTCCGTTTATAGGCGGTTATTGAAAACCCAACGGATGCAGCCGATAACCCTAAAACCAGAGCGTCTTTGTGGGCAGAAATTCTGGTATATTTGCTCAGACAACCGTAGGAACACACCACGCCCCCCAGGACTAACCAGAAAATTAACGGATCGGATTTTAAATGATTAGCCATGCGGTTAACCCTCCGGCAATGGTCATCAGGCAAGTGAAAATAATCCGGGTTTGGTGTTCATCGTTGGGGGTGTCCTTGCGTTCGATGTAAACCAATAAAATGATCGCAATCGGGATGGAAAAGATAATGACTAACACTGTGAACATCCAGTTAGCGACAATGTAGTGAAGGGAGATAGCTAAATTAAAAGCTATCAACCCTAAGCAGATAAAGTCCGTGAGTTTGGCTTGTAACATTTAGACCGATTGGCTAGACGGATTGGCGAAGTTGTTGCAGTGCTTCTCGACGGCGGGAGAATTGTTCGGAAATTTGGGCGATTTTATTCTGGCCCTTTTCCTGAGCTAACCCCAACCGTTCGTTCTGTTCGTGCAGTTGGGGTGCAATTTGTTCGGCCAGGTGTTCGCCCGTTTTCACGGCTTGCCCACGGGCGCTGGTGATTTCTTCCCGCCGCTTGCGAGTGTGAACCTGTTCCGAGTTGTGAATGGCGCGAACATTCCCCAGGCTTTCGGTGTCGGCTTGGAACTTCCGCCCGTACAGTTGCCGCTGTTCCTTCAGTTCCTTGGAGGTTGTTTCTGCGGCTTCTACTTCTTCCGGGGTGAGACGTTTCACACTTTGAAAGTTGCCTTGGTAATATTCCCCCCATTGATATTCCTGGCCAGAAATTGTGGTTGTGGACTCTGGGGAAAAATTGAAGTTTTCACCAGTGGGGTTAGAGTTGCTTTTCCCTGACCCTGAGCCGCCGCCACCACCAACAAAACGACTAAGTAAACCCATAATTAAAGACCTCCCATTTTTTGCAAAATTTCTTTGAGTTCTGTCTGAGCTTCACTAATCCCCTGAACAGTTGGGATAGTGTAAGCGGCTCGAAAAGCATCAATCACTCGCTGTTTTGTAACGGTGGCTTGCTGGTTACTCCAGTTGCCTAATTCCTGGGTTAAATTAAGAGCAGACACCCCAAACTTTTCAGAGGTTAACGGGGTATACATCTCAACCGGAATTAAAGGGGCGTTATCTGATAAAGCAAGGGCTGATTCTTTAGGTTTGAACTGTTCCCGTTGTTTTTCTTTCCATTGTTCATAAGGAACACCGCGCCCCTTTTTCCCAACTTCTGTTTTCGTGCTTGAATAGCCGATTGATTCTCGCTAATTTGCAATTCTAAATCCTCTGCTCTTTCGGCTGCTGTTAGATACTCGCCCGGATGAACATTAGCTAGTTCACAAACTTTTTCTCTTAACACTTTGAAGGATTCTTCGTGATTTTCCCAAGGTTCTAATACCGCTTCTAAGTCGTAGCGTTTAGATTGAAAGTCACGGGAAATTGTGACACCGAAACTAATTTTAGTGATTTGCATTTTTCCTAATAATGGTTGTGGAATAAAGGGCGGCGTTACCCGCCCAAAGATACGGAAGACATGACAGAGATCGAATCAGGCGCATTCACGGGTCGGCGGTGAACGCGCCTGACCTAATTCCCGAAAAATGTCTAATTGAACCCCAAACTGTTCGCCCCATTCCTTCCCGGCTTGGGTGATAATTTTTTTCGCCTTTCTGACTAATTCCTTGTCTTCTTCAGGGGTCGTAGTCTCAGCGTCAATGTTGAAAATATCCCCGGTGCATCGTGCTTCGACGAACATTCCAATCTGGTCGTAATTAAACAGCCAGCCATCGGTTTTAGCGATAATTTCATTCGGCTCGGGTTCTTCCCATTCGTCAACCGTTCCGATATACCAAAATTCTAATTTTTCACATAATGCTCTAGCCTGTGCCACCTTTTTTCCCGTTAACCAAAATGGGATATCGGATTTAGCGATCGCCACTTCCATCACTTCGGAATTTTCAGTCGAGTCGGTTTGATCATCATCGTCATCATCGTCATCATCGTCATCATCGTCACAGTTGATGAAATAACCCCATTGATCAACTTCTGTTTCTTCTTCTTCCTGTTCTTCCTCTATGCCTAGAAAATCCTCTTTATGGCGTTCATAATAAATTCCTTCCCGCATTCCGAGGATTTCAGCTTCTATGAGTGCAGCTTCTAAATCTGCTTTAGAAGAGTTGAGTTGAACGTCGATCAACCCTTCCTCTCGGTAAAATCTTAGAGCGTTCTGTAATTCTCTGTAGTTCATAATTTTTGTGTTGAATTCTTGGCTTGTTTGTGTTTGCGAGGAAACCCACGTTCTCTGAGAGTAGAAAAATAACCGGGGGAAAGAACAACCCGACAATAGTTAATCGCCGTTGCCAAATCCCAGTTAGCTGCTAGATTTTGGGCTTCTATCTGGTTATCTAAAGAAAGTTTAGACAGAAGCGATTCAAAAATTTGTTCATTCTTTTTAGGGGAATTACCATTGGCTTTTTCAATGGGGAATTCTTTAGTCGTTCTAGCCGCTTTTTGAGGCAATTTTCCTTTGGCGATCTTTTTCCACCTGGAGACGGTGGCTTCAGGGACTCCGAACCGTTTCGCTACCTTACCGGTGGGCATTCCGTTCTCAAGGGCTTCACAGACTTTTTTCCTTAAATCCGGTGGATAAGGACGGTTGTTTTTGTTCACCATATTGAGTTTTCCGAAGGTTTAGGAAAGGGGGACGGGATACGCTCCCGTCAACCCTTTCAACAGGCAAATCAGAGGGATAGGTAATCAACGCACGGCGGGAGATGCGAGGCTGTTTAAATCCCCTTTTTAAAGGGGGTTTGTCCGTCGTTTCAGTGTTTCCACTGAGTGTGGTAGATATGACTTAACCAGTTGACGTGTCGAGACTCTCACATCTGACCACCAAATCAATCTGGGGTTAACTCTGTCTACTAACTACTACTTTAGTTGTACAACTTTAGTTTGTCAACTACTAAAGTAGTATTACTTTTGTGATACTATGAAAGAAAGCAACGTTCATGGAGATCCAACATTGAGATCTTTAAGAGAAGGCAAGGAACTAAGCCGCCCGGCACTCGGAAGACGGATTAACGTCTCTGACGGTGCAATTCAGGCATGGGAAGAAGGCAAAAAAGTTCCTAGATTTGACAACGCTCTGGCTTTAGCCAAGGAATTAGGGGTAAGCCTGAAGGTTTTGGCAAAGTCCATGAATCTGAACACTGTGGATATTCCTGATGATTAAGTTTCTTTCAAACCCTTGAGATGTTGCGAGTCTCCAAAAGAAAAACCCCTGGAGCTATCCAGGGGGTATCAAATTAAAAGCAGTTTAATTATGTGGTCAAAACAGCATGATTCATTTGCCCTGGAACATAAATTACCTCCAGCGGCGGCTTTACTATGGCGGTGGTTAATGACTCAGGGTGAATCCTCGGATATTGAACCCGACCTGAATGACTTTAACCGATGGGTTGAACGCAAGCGAGGTAAGGGTTACTGTCGCCAAACCTTGAAAGATGCGATCGCCAAATTCGAAGAAATTGGCATTATTCGTATTGCCCGACGGTTCACTTGGAGGGTGAGCCGCCTAGTGGTTCGCTCTTTAAAATGGGTGAAAGAAAATTTGCGACCCCGCAAACAAAATTGCGATTCATCGGCTGAAACCCCTGTTAAATCAAACACGATTACTGGCAGCAGCAGCTTTAGATCTTCTACTCCACAGAAGACACCCCCCCAACAGGTTGAATACCTTTGCAATGTTTATCAGGTTCCTTATTTTGAAGATTTAACCCAGTTCGACTGTGAAGACGTTCGAGATGCCTTAAAGCTATTTAAGCTTCGCAATCGGGGTAAGAGCATTCTTAATCCCGTTGGGTGGTTAATGCGATGTCTTAATGCCCGATGGTTCAATGATCAGAACGATGCTAACCCAGAGGTTCTACTTAATGAAGTTTGCCTGGATGGTTTGAACTACATGATTGATGGTTCATGGCAAGGCGAGGAATTATAGAGCCTTATGGCCAAACAGTTTTTAAACCGAATTGAATAAAAAGGTAATTATCATGCCAACAACTAAAACATTAACGGTTCCCCAGGTCGGGGATTGGGTAGAGATCAAGAAACCGCGCAAGGGCCGTTCATTCTTGAAAAAAGGTTCTGTGTGGCAAGTTGAGAATATTAATCTGGAAAAACAGTGCTTAAAGGGTGTTGATGCTAACGGGTACAGCACCGAGTATCTCTGGTTTGATGAAATTATTCCCAGTTCTCCCCCCCTGGTAAAAGTTGAGGAAACTGAAACTGAGCCAAAACTGAGCCAATCGTTTGACCCGGCGTGGGATGATCCAAACAGCATTGTTAACAAGTCCAGTTTAGGGGACAGTTCTACCCTAAATGGCTTAGGGGACAATCTACCCCTAAATGACTTAGGGGACAGTTCTACCCTAAATGACTTAGGGGACACATCTACCCTAAATGACTTAGGGGACGGTTCTACCCTAAATGATGAACAGGCGATCGCCACTATCCCAGACTTAGGGGATACCTCTACCCTAAACATGAAAAAACTCCTTCTATGGGCCGGGGAGTTACCAGAGAAGGAGTTAAACCAAGTGATTGATGCACTTGTCGGGTTAAGGGCGGCGCGATTCCCAACTGGAGAAGAAACCTCAACTCCCACCGGCGCGATTGAGTACAAAATGATTAACGGCTGCGGCCCCTACAAATATTTACGGTATTGGTCAGGGGGGCGGCATCGGTCGGTCTATCTGGGTAAGGCGGGGTGAAGTTTAAAACCCCGACTTGTAGCAAATAAAATATAGGTCGGGGTTTAAATTTATTTCTTGATATTCTTAGGCTGTTTCGGCTTTCTGGGAGGGAGTCTCCACCGTTCTATGTC
>DATNRE010000055.1:0-8305 GCA_036703685.1 Candidatus Obscuribacterales bacterium | reverse complement strand
TCTGTCTTGAGACTCTCTTGGGACTGAATTCCCTCCGCGAGAGGATATTTTTCAATGAAGTATCTGCTAGATAGCAGTTTACTACCTGACTGGACTCGAACCCGCAGGACATTTTAACCCTTCTCCGGGTACGGGAGTTGGGGATAAAGCCGGGGGTTCGGTGGAGGGTTGATCGGTTTTGCAAATATTAGCGATCGCCATCACCCCACCTGCTGTGTCGCTAACAGTCACGACTCCAGCATAACTAGGGAGTCCGTCTTGTTTGGCCGCCGCCGTCATCAACACGGTTTCCGCATATTGACCTTCGGTATTCACGCTGTAGCGATATTCTCCGGTGTCTAAATTCGCATTCAAAGATAACCCTTGAATAGAGTTCGCAAACTGACCATTGGCTTGATAATAAGCCTGTTGTCCGGTGGTCATCGTTTGCATGACAAATTGTGCTTTATCGCTTTCATTCACTTCGGGTAAGGACAAATTCAGAGAACAACTCGTTAACAGGACAGGAGCCACGAGGAGAACTCCCGAAAGCCATTTTCTAAAAGACTTATCCATATTTCCCTTAACCTGTAATCACCGGGTATAACGTTTGTTATCCCCATCTACAGGGTAAAAGTAGAGCATTCCTGAATTCTTGTTCTTTAGGGTTTAGAAAGTTCTAAAGTGGTAACTCGGTTGGGAGTTTCCGATACACTCACCCGCATAATTTGGATATGATTATCAATGGGAATTCGAGAAAAATATAAACACATTTCTTCCGTAGTTCCATGGGGACATAGGGGATGATCATTAACAATTTCGGGTAACTGTTTTGCCCAAACTTGTAATTGATTTTCCATTTCTACCATGTCTAACCCATACAAATCTTCAGGATGTCTCACGGCTTGCAATTCCAAGCTAATTTCAAAATTATGAAAATGGCAATCTTTCCAAATCGGCGGATTAAAATGTTGACGGTGTAAAGTGGTTTTAATGGTATAATTAAAGGTTAAGGATTCTCGATAAACTTGTTCATTCACCCCCACAATATTCCGGTAGGGAATCGTTTGTTTTTCTAGCCATTCTTGGGGATAGTGGGAACGAAATTCTGGTTTCATAGTTATAATAGGGAATTACGAATTACGAATGGGTAAATAAATAGGATTTTAGACCTGAACAAAATAATTTTAAATTAAGGAACTTTTAACCATTTATGAATTTGCACTGATAACCGATAGTGGGGAAATTTTTTTAATAATTCTAAAACTAAAGGTAACGTGCGATCGCGTTGGTTCCATTCCGGTTGTAGAAAGACGGGAATTTGATCATTAAGCTCTAAATATTCAGCATAAAACTCTAATTCCGATCCGGTTTCAATCACCAGTTTAATCTCGTTTGCTCGTTTCCATATTAACGGAACTACAGGATAATTGGGACTAACATGATGTTTTGGACTTAACGTGACCCAAACCGAACGAGGAATATCTTGCCAAAAGGAACCCGATGTTTCAAGAGCAACGGTTCTTCCCGTCGCTTCAATCGTTTGAATTAACCCTGTAAGTTGGGCATAAATCAAGGGTTCTCCTCCAGATATTACCACCCTGGGCGATCGCAATTCTGCAATTAACGAATCAAAAGACCGGAGTTGACGGGGTAAATTCATTCCTCCATCTCCATAACCCGTATCACACCAAGGACAGCGAACCGGACAACCTGCTAACCGAATAAAATCCACCGGAGTTCCGACCCAATATCCTTCTCCTTGAATCGTCGATTGAAAAGTTTCATGAACTGGAATTTCAAGCATCAAAACGTTAACGATTTATCCCCCACTAATTTTAGCTTTATATCCTAATTTTATCAAGGTTTCCATCACTTTAGGACGATGATCTCCTTGAATTTCAATCGTATTTTCTTTAACTGTTCCCCCCGCCCCACATTGGGATTTTAACTGTTTAACTAACAATTCCAAAGTTTCCGGTTTAACTTGAAATCCACTAACTACCGTTACGGTTTTTCCCTTGCGTCCTGAACGAGTGGCTTGCACTTTCAGATTGTGTTGATTGGGGGGGATCTCAGGAACAGAACCAGGAGAACGTTCTAAAGCCGCGGAATTTGTTCCCGTCCCAAACTCAGAATAAACTACACGATTTCCCCCGGAGTTAACCTGATGCTCAGAATCACGTTTTGATGTAGCCATAAACCGAATCAAGAATTATATTTTAGGGTAAAAAAACTATCTTTACAAAGATCAAAAGTTCCTAATCATAGCATATTTAGAACAGATTTGTATTCTTTGTGTCTTTGTATCTTTGTGTTTAAATTAGGCTAAACAAGCCGCCACCAAAAATAAACTATCCACCAAAATCGTACTTAATACCGCTCCCCCAAAAGCCCACCAATGTTGTTCTTTCGATTGTAACGGAAAAACACCAACTGCAAATAAAAATAGGGCAAATCCGACGGCCCAACTAATCCCCCAGGGGGTAGTCACCATTTGCAGGGCGTTTTGAAATATGGGTAAGGCTAAGGCGGGTTCAACGTGCATGAGTTGACGCCAACTGGGAATTAATCCGGCGATATAAAAATATCCGTCCGTGACCGCCGTTCCAAATAGGGAACCCAAATAAAACCAGTTTCCGACTTTTCCCCAACCTCGATATAAACACCACACGGCAAAGGGAACGCCCACCGCTTCTACGGGTAAATGTAATAGGGGTTCCGAGCGTAACCACCCCCAATATATTGCACCCGTAAACCAACTCCAACTAAAGCCGAATAATAGGTCTCCCCAAACCCAAGTGGCGGGTTGTCTGATGAGTTTCCAACTGATTCCTAGCCACCCCAAGGTCAGAATCACGCTAAATTCTGGCCATTGTCGAACTAGCGGTGCTTGGAAAAACACCGGGACGCTCACGAGAAATACCGAGGCGAAAAACACCAGCCAAGTCTGGGAGATCCTAACTTTGGCCAGAACTCTCTGAAGAAATCCAGAGGTGGGTTGAATCGGTTGAGTGGTAGTCAAAATAAAACCTAGTAGGATGTTTAGCAAGATCTTTAAGATTTATTAAGTAGATTATCATAAATTAATATATCTTGACAATTATCCCCCCCTAGGGGATTTAATCTTTAATTTAGCATAATCGATCTAGGGTGTGTGATGTCAAAAAATGTTACATATTGTTGCATCGGTTCAGAAAAATGCCAGATGGGTTGCCGAAATCCCCTAATCTGTACTATAGCCAACCCTGTCGCTCCCAAGCCCTGAGTGATCATGGCTTCGTAGACCGCACGATAAAAAATAAAGTTGACCTTCAAAATTAAGGAGATATTTAAGGTGGCGCTTCCTTTATTAAGCTATGGCCCGACCAGCCGCAACGTTCGCGTGGCTGGCTTTGAAGTACCTGGTGATGAACAACCCAGAGTGTTTACGGCTGAAAATATGCCTTCGGCTTCTGAGTGGGATGACATTATCTGGGCTGCTTATCGCCAGATTTACAGTGAACATCAAATGCTCAAAAGCAACCGTCAAACTCTTTTAGAGTCTCAACTTAAGTTTGGTCAAATTAACGTCCGGGATTTTATTCGGGGTTTAGTAATTTCCGATCCTTTCCTGCGTCGCAACTACCAAACCAATAGTAACTACCGTTTCGTCGAGTTGGTTGTCCAGCGCGTCCTAGGACGGGATGTTTATAGTGAACGCGAGAAGATCGCTTGGTCGATTGTGGTTGCTAACAAAGGCCCGAAAGGCTTTATTAATGAGTTACTCGATAGCGATGAATACCTGGATAACTTCGGGTATGACACGGTTCCCTACCAACGTCGTCGGGTACTGCTACAACGCAACCAAGGGGAAGTACCCTTTAACCTGAAAACCCCTCGTTACAACGAGTACCACCGCAACCAACTTGGGTTCCCCCAACTGGTTTGGCAAAATGCGGTTCGTCGTTTTGTTCCCCAAGAAAAACAACTCAAAGCCGGCGATCCCGCACAGTTCCTGGGTTTAGTGACTCCTACCGTTACCCCAGTGACTCGCGTTGCTTTAGGTGATATCAATATTGAAACCATGGTTCCCTATCGCAAACGCTAATGTAAACCGATTTTCAACATAAAATAGTGTTGAAAATTTATCGGTTATGGGGCGGAGAATTTGGATAGAAAGTGATGAGAATATCATCATTTAATATCTGAGTCCTCCGCCCCTAATTTTTGAGAATATAGATCAGAGGGAACAGGGAACAGGGAATAGGGAACAGTAAGGAGTGAAAGGGTTTGCTGGATTTAGAAATGTCCTAACTGTAATGCGTAGTGCTATAGCCCTACCAATTCAGATGTTTGATAATACTATTGCCTATTGCCTATTGCCTATTCCCTATTCCCTGCTATAAATAGGTTAAACAAAGGAACGAATAACCTCGTTTAAATTGCTTTTTAAGGGTGTTCCTAGGGCTTTAAATTTCCATTGTCGGTTTTCTTGAGAGAGTTCTCCTAATAACATAGAAGTTTGTCCAGAGTACGCGGGTTCACCGGAAAGACTATAACGGGCAATTTCCTTACCCTTAGCATCTATGGCTCGGACAAAGGCATTTTTGACCATCTCAAAGTTTTGTTGACGTTGTTGGGCGTGGTATATATTCACTCCTAAAATAATTTGTTGATAGGTTTGGGGAAGGGTTTTAAAATCAATAATAATTTGTTCATCATCCCCCGCACCTTCTCCGGTGAGGTTATCTCCTGTATGAACTACGGTATTATTTTTGGTGGCTAAATGTCCGAAATAAATGACGTCTTCTTGCTGATTTTTTAATTTTCCTCGATCATCTAATAATAGGGCAAATCCATCTAAATCAAAATCGGCAGATCCGCTAAATATTCCGCCAAATAGTCCTTTTTTAGACACATCCCATCCCAAGCCCATGACCATTTTTGATAGGTCATATTCGCTTTTATCGAGAATAATGCTTTGACCTTTTTTTAAGTTAATCGCCATGGTTAGAATCCTCAAGGTAAATTAGTTAGTACATTAAACGTATTTGTCTACAAAACTTTGTAAACCCGCATTATAACCCTGTCCAACGGCTTGAAATCTCCATTCGCCATTTTTGAGATATAATCTGCCAAATTCCACGGCGGTTTCCCGGGAAAAGTCTTCTTCCAAATCATATTTTATGACTTCGGTTTGAGTGTCGTCATCATAAATTCTAATATAGGAATTCTTCACCTGTCCGAAGTTTTGCCGCCGTTGGTCAGCATCGTGAATAGTAACCACAAAAATTAATTCTTGAAGGTCAGGATTGATTTTTGCTAAATCGACAACGATGGTTTCATCATCCCCGCTGCCTTCTCCGGTGCGACTATCTCCTAAATGTTTAACCGATTGATCAGGAGAGATTAAGTTATTATAAAATACGAAATATTCATCAATGGGGATTTTACCATCTTCTGCCAACATAAATACAGAAGCATCTAAATCAAAGGCTTTTCCGGTATCACTAGTATTGACATCCCATCCTAAACCAATGGAGGCTCGTTTTAACCCTGGAGCTTCTTTCGATAAACTGATCCTTTCGCCTTTTTTGATATTAATTGACATGGTTAATTAATTCCTGCAATTATGAACAAAAAACTAGGTTTTGAGTTTAATCTTTTTAGGTATACTTTTGAACAAAAGCTTCTAAACCGGAATTATAACCTTGTCCCACGGCTTGAAATCTCCATTCACCATCTTTGCGATAGAGGCGACCGATTTCGATGGCGGTTTCTCGGGAAAAATCCTCCTCTAAATCATAGCGAGTGATCTCGAGGTCGGTTTCATTATTATAAATTCGGATGTAGGAATTGCGAACTTGTCCAAAATTTTGTCTTCTGTTTTCGGCTTCGTGAATAGTAACAACAAAGACAATTTCTTGAATATTAGGATCAACGGTATTTAACTCAACAAAAACCGTTTCATCATCTCCGCCTCCTTCTCCGGTGCGATCGTCTCCTAGGGATTCTACAGAACCATCGGGAGATTTTAAGTTATTATAAAATACGAAATATTGTTCATTAGGAACTTTACCATTACTCCCGAGCATAAATACCGATACATCTAAGTCAAAAGCAGCCCCAGTATCGGAAGCGTTAGTATCCCATCCTAATCCTACTCCCGCTTTTTTCAGACCGGGTGCTTCTTTAGATAGGCTAACTCGTTCACCTTTACTTAAATTAATAGTCATGGCGTTAATTAATTTCCTTTGAATTGACTTATCAACATTCTACAATAATTAATGAAACTATTCCACAAAATCAAGAATACGTTTTTGATATTCGGCTTCGGTAACTAAATCTTGGTTACTTTCCACCCGATCTACAAATATAATTCCATTCAAATGATCAAATTCATGTTGAAAAATTCGAGCGACAAAATCTGTTAATTGTTGATAGCATAATTCTCCTTCTCTGTTGGTATACTCAACTTCTAGGGCTTGATACCGAGGAACTAATCCCCTAATTCCAGGCACACTTAAACAGCCTTCCCAGTCTTTAATTGTTTCGTGAGAATGGTTAATAATTTTAGGGTTAATCATGGCCGTGGGTTCCATCAAGGGTGCGTGAGGATAGCGCAATGTGGGACGCGAAGCAATAATAAATAAGCGATCGCTCACTCCCACTTGAGGCGCGGCAATGCCCACACCATTCGCTTGAGATGCGGTAATAATTAAATTATCAATTAAGGTTTGAATTCGTTCTTCCCTAATATTATTGACCGGATTAGCATAATGTCGTAAAACTGGATTGCCCAATTCAGAAATCGCTAAAATTTCACCCATAAACCCCCTTCCCTTCAACACTAAACAACTTACTTACCTACTCCCCCTGCTCCCCCTGCCTCCCGGTGCTCCCCCTGCCTCCCCTGCTCCCCCTGCCTCCCCTGCTCCCCCTGCTCCCCCTGCCTCCCCTGCTCTACTCCTGCGGCATATTGCCTGTTTTAACTTCTAAAATCAGGGAATTTCCTTGACGGTTTAACTCCATTTTCATCGGTGTTCCGACATTCTTATTTTGAACTAATTCTTGAACCGTATCGGATTTGGTAATCGATTGTTCATCAATTTTTACAATCACATCTCCGGGTTTTAATCCCGATTTCATCGCGGGGGAATCGGGAACAACCCTGACAATTAAAACCCCACTATCTTGATTAACTGGAAACTCTAAATCAGGATTTTCTTTTAATTCTTGCAATAATTCCGGGCTAAGTGTCACCATTTCAATCCCTAAATAGGCGTGTTCAGCCCGTCCTGTGGTGGCTAATTGTTGGGCAATTTGTTGAGCTTTATTAATCGGAATGGCAAAGCCCAAACCTTGAGCGCCACTAATAATAGCGGTATTCATTCCAATTACCTCTCCCTTGGCATTTAGGAGTGGGCCTCCAGAATTTCCGGGGTTAATGGCGGCGTCGGTTTGAATGAAGCCAATGCGTTTATCGGGAACTCCCACATCACTACTCGACCGTCCGGTGGCGCTAATAATTCCCACCGTCACCGAATTATCTAATCCTAAAGGATTACCAATGGCGATCGCCCATTCCCCCGGGGATAGGGCTTCAGAATCCCCAATTTTGACACTAGGCAAATTATCCGCATCAATTTTAATTACGGCCACGTCCGTCACCGCATCCGATCCTAATACCTTGCCATCGAAACGACGACCATCTTTTAAAACCACCTGCACCCGATCAGTCCCCTCAACCACATGGGAGTTAGTCATAATCACCCCATCGGCCGATAGGATAAAACCGGAACCTGTACCCTGTTCAATCGGGCGATCGGAACGGCGTCTGGGGGGTTCAGCCCCAAAAAAATTCTCGGGAAAGCCATTTTCAAACTGCTCCAATCCCCGGCGGGGGGCTTGACGAGAGGCATTGATCCGAACTACGGCCGGCCCCACCTGATTGACCGCATCGACAATAAAGTTAGAATCTACGGGCTTTGCTGCCACTTTTTGAGCTAACCAGCTAGTGGGATTGGGGTTGGAATTGACTTGACTATTTATATTGGTGGCGGGGGGAGGAGCGGTTTTTGCAGGGGTTTGAGCAATTGATGGCGAAACGGTTGAAGCGGTGCGGGTTGCTAACCAGCGATCGCCCATCAAAGCTAATCCACCTCCAATGATCAATAGAAACAGGCTCCAGAGAGGACTTTTGCGATTTTCTTTGTCAGATGTAATTTTCATGTATTGATAACATCAGTAGTTGGGAAGTATTTCCTCGGCTTGCTGGGTTTTTCCCAGCCTCGGGCTTATTGGGATTAACTGTAATCAAAAAAGATAGCGAGAGGTTTTTATG
>DATNRE010000054.1:0-1987 GCA_036703685.1 Candidatus Obscuribacterales bacterium | reverse complement strand
TTCCTCCCAATCGAGCTTGGCTCAAACAACTGACCCAAATTGTGGCGCGTGATGTTGAACAAGCTTTGATCGCACGCATTAATGAAATTAAAGCCGCCAGTGATCCGCCTTTATTGACTGCCGATCCGAGTGGACTACTTCCGTCGGAGGATCTCGGTGCGGAAAACTTCAACAATCGAGAGTTGGAAGCAGTTTTGGAAAACAGCTTGAACCAAACCTTTCAAAGTTTACAGGAGGAGTTAGGTCACTATCAAAGTAACCTCTCTCGACGGTTGAACAATATGCAAACTTTGGAACAGCAAGTTGAGGCTTTGCTGGAAACCCTGGTTAATCGTTTGCAAGAACAGGTGGAACAACCCATCCTCCGGGGGGATAGTTCCAGACGGGAACTGCCCAGGGACGGTCATCAGACCCTGCCTCCAGTGAATACAGCCCTAACCAATCGTTCAGAACCCCCGGCGAGAACCCAGCCCAAGGCTTCTTCTCCGGTGCAGTTGGGTCTGTTTTTGGCGTTACTTTCGGCGATCTCCCTCTCGTTGTTCAACGTCTGTTTAAAGATTATTCTTAAAGGGCCTGGGCCCAGGGAAATCTTGGGTCTGTTTTCCCTAGAGGGAATTATTACTCCGGGGATCGGAAACTCCCTGTTAATCCTGTTACTGCGGATGATTGTGGTCATGGGACTGATGCCGATTGTGGCAACGTTCCTTTATCCTCCGGTATGGAGCGATCTACGACGTTTTCTTCAGTCGGGTGATCGTCGTTTGATGTTAACGGTGATTGGTAGTGGATTTTTCTTGTTTTTATCCCAGGTGGCTATTTATGTCGCCATTGGTGAGATTCCCACCGGAATTGCGATTACGATTTTCTTTATCTATCCGATTGTGACGGTAATTGCCTCTTGGGGTTTATTTGGTGATCGACCGACCCTGATTCGGGTGATTGCCATGATTATCATTCTGGCGGGAGGAATTCTTTGTTTACCAGCCCCCAATCCTAATATCTCGATGGGCAATGTACAGGTAGGAGTGATCGCTGCCGTCCTTGCTGGTGTAGGTTTTGCCGGTTATGTGTTACTGACTCAGGTGGCGGCGGGAAAACTCCATCCTATCCCGTTTAGTTTGGTGAACTTTGCGTCTATTTTTGTCTTTTCTTCTGTGAGTTTAATGTTGCTACCCGAGAGTTTGGGGATTAATATTCAACCGGGAGTTTGGAATGGGTTAATGATTGGGGGTGTGGTTTTAGGTGTTCTGACTCTATCGAGTTATTTATTAAATAATTTCGCCATTCGTTCGGCGGGGGCTGCCCTGGCCTCCATTATTGGGACAACTGGGCCAGCATTAACCGCTTTGTTCGCCTTCTGGATTATCGGTGAGGCGATTAAACAACAACAAATTTATGGGATGGCTTTAGTCATTTTGGGTGTGGGGGCCATGAGTGTTGAACGGATGATGGGCTCAAAACGGAAAGCCAGCTAGATCAGTCCGTGCTCAAATATCGGTATTAAGCTGTTGTACATCTAAATTGGTAATTTTGAAAGATGGAAGTTGAGGCGAAGCCCTGGATCAGAACCAGTTCCATAGCCTTCGGCATAGTAGAAATTTACCTTTTAAATGCACAATAGCTGATCAGTTATCAGTTACAAAATCCTATGGCTTATCGGGTTGTTCAGTTGTTGGGATCAAAATCAACCAAAGCACCAAATAAATTAATACATAATACAGTAGTGTTTAAACCTGAAAAAATATGATCACAGTTCGCAAGTCTCAAGACAGAGGAAAGGTTAAAATTGATTGGCTAGAAAGTTATCATACCTTTTCCTTTGGGAACTATTATGATCCTGCATATATGGGATGGCGATCGCTGCGCGTGATTAATGAAGATTGGGTGCAACCCCGGGGCGGTTTTCCTGCCCATGGACACCAAAATATGGAAATTATTACCTATATTTTACAGGGTTCCCTGGAACATAAAGATAGTTTAGGCACAG
>DATNRE010000053.1:0-19554 GCA_036703685.1 Candidatus Obscuribacterales bacterium | reverse complement strand
GGTGATTCGGTATTTGGATGAACTCCGAGATGCCATTGAGGAAGTCGGAGGTTATCCCATTGCCATTAAGCCCCTCGATGGCAACCATGGCCGGGGGATTACCCTAGATATTACCAAATGGGAAACGGCGGTGATGGCCTACGAAGAAGCCAGTAATGCCTCTAAAACCCGTAGTGTGATCTTAGAACGCTTCTATACCGGTCGAGATCATCGGGTGTTAGTGGTGAACGGCAAAATGGTGGCCGTGGCCGAACGGGTTCCGGCCCACGTGGTCGGGGATGGGAAATTAACCATTGAACAGTTAATCGAAAAAACCAACCGTGATCCCCGCCGGGGTGATGGCCATGATAATGTCCTAACTCGGATTGTGGTGGATAAAACCGTGCTATCCATGATTGCGGAAAAAGGTCATACCCTGAACACCATTATGCCCCCGGGAGAAGTCTGTTTTCTGCGGGCTACGGCTAACCTGAGTACGGGGGGTAGTGCCATTGACCGCACCGATGAAGTTCACCCCGATAATGTCTGGCTGTTTGCTCGGATTGCTAAAATTATCGGTTTGGATATTGCCGGAATTGATGTGGTGACACCCGATATTTCTAAACCCCTGCGGGAAGTGGATGGGGTGGTGGTGGAAGTCAACGCCGCCCCGGGGTTCCGAATGCACGTGGCTCCCAGTGAAGGCTTACCCCGGAATGTGGCGGGGGCGGTGATGGATATGTTGTTTCCCCCCGGTCAACCCAGTCGCGTCCCGATTTTAGCTGTTACCGGAACCAATGGGAAAACCACAACTACCCGTTTGTTAGCTCACATCATCAAACAAACGGGTTTATCGGTGGGATATACCACCACCGACGGGATTTATATTGGGGATCATTTAGCCGAACCCGGGGACAATACCGGGCCCCAAAGCGCCCAACTGATTCTGCGAGATCCGATGGTGGAGGTTGCTGTCCTCGAATGTGCCCGGGGCGGTATCCTGCGGGCGGGGTTAGGCTTTGATACCTGTGATGTCGGGGTGGTCTTGAATGTGTCGGCCGATCATTTGGGATTGGGGGATATTGATACCCTCGAACAAATGGCGAAGGTGAAAAGCGTGGTGGCGGAAGTGGTGATGCCCAAGGGCTATGCGGTGCTCAACGCCGATGATCCATTGGTGGTACAAATGGCCGAACGGGTGAAAGCTCAAATCGCCTATTTCACCATGAATCCTGATAATGAAATTGTGTTGAAACACACGGAATCCGGGGGATTGGCCGCCGTCTATGAAAATGGCTATCTGTCGATTTTAAAAGGGGATTGGACGCTGCGGATTGAACAGGCGGTGAATGTTCCAATTACGATGAAAGGTATGGCCCCCTTTATGATTGCCAATGCTTTGGCGGCCTGTTTGGCGGCCTTTGCCCAAGGGGTGAAAATAGAGCATATTCGGGCGGGTTTGTCAACCTTTATTGCCTCGACTTCCCAAACCCCCGGACGGATGAATTTATTTAATATGGGCAACTATCACGCCTTGATTGATTATGCCCATAACCCAGCTAGTTACGCGGCTTTAGGGGCGTTTGTGAAAAATTGGCCGGGGCATCGGATTGGGGTGATTGGTGGCCCGGGCGATCGCCGAGATGAGGATTTTGTTACCCTGGGTCAACTGGCGGCGGATATTTTTGATGAGATTATTGTCAAGGAGGATGATGATACCCGAGGCCGAGAACGGGGTTCGGCGGCGCAGTTAATCAGCCAAGGGATTCAGCAGATTTTAGGCCCTATCCCTAACCTTCGGGTACGTTATGAAACGATTTTAAATGAAACCCAAGCGGTGAATACAGCATTGGATCGGGCTGGGGCTGGATCATTGGTCGTGGTTTTACCCGAAAGTGTGAATCGCGCGATTAAATTAATTGAGGTTCGCAACCCTATTCAGGAGTCTAATAACAATTCCCATTCTCCCAGCCTCAATTCCTCGACGGTGATCAAATCTTCTATCACACTCTAGGGGCAGGTTCTGTAGGGGCGGGTTCGAGTTAACCTTTGCTACCCACAAACAACCGACCAAAACCCGCCCCTATTGCTACCCCCAAACAACCGACCAAAACCCGCCCCGATTAACCACAAATCAACGATTAATTCAATATTATTGTGGGGTTGGGCGGGTTTATAATAATTAGTTGTTGGAAACGGATATTAGTAGGGAACCCGCCCCTACGGGGTTGGGATACATTAGGACTTGTGGGAATTCTGTTCCGTTTCGGAGGGGACTGAATCAGAAGCCTCTGGAGGGCTGGAGAGTCCATCTTTAAAGCCTTTGAGACTTTGGCCTAAACTTTTCCCAATTTCAGGAATTTTTTTAGGGCCAAAAATTAACACCGCCACCACTAAAATAATTGCCATTTCCGGCCAACCTAAACCAAACATAATTTTAAGCTACTTTTCTAAAGGGATGAGTTAATGTTTATCCTAAACTGATATTTTAAAATATAAGTCCGAAACGATTAAAATACTTCCATGATGAACACTTCTCCCCCCTCAATTCGAGAACAACAGCATTCCCTGATCCGCCAACTCGCTACCCAAATTGAGGCCAGTTGGCATCAGTATCTGGATTTGGAACCCTACCATTTACCGGAGGATTTGGGATATGTGGAGGGACGCCTAGAAGGGGAAAAGCTGATCATTGAAAATAAATGCTATCAAACCCAACACTTTCGTAAACTCCATTTAGAATTGGCAAAAGTGGGGCAAAATCTTGATATTCTTCATTGCGTGATGTTCCCGAGGGTAGAATATGATATCCCCATGTTTGGGGCGGATTTAGTCGGGGGGCGCGGCCAAATTAGTGCCGCCATTGTGGATTTATCCCCAACCCGTTTAGACCGGAGTTTACCTTTACCCTATCAACAGCAATTACAACCGCAACCGGAAAAACAGTTTTCCCAACCCCGGGAAATTCCCACTTGGGGAGATATTTTTTCGGAATTTTGTTTATTTATTCGACCGACAACACCGGAAGAAGAAACTCAATTTCTGCAAATTGTGACGCAATATTTGAAGGTTCATTGTGAATATGCGATCGCTCAAAACCCGATTTCTGAGGAACAGAAATTAGAAATTATTGCTGGTCAAGAACGGTATTGTACTCAACAACAACAAAATGATAAAACTCGCCGTGTCCTAGAAAAAGCCTTTGGTGAAGAATGGGCCAATAACTATATGACAACGGTTTTATTTGATCTAGCTAAAAGCTAACTTAAGTTGATTTACTGCTTTTTTTTCGTTGAGTTTTACCTGGAGTTTTGCTTTGAGTTGTTTCTTCAATGGGAGTGTCATGGGGTGATGATTTAATCCCGGCAGGTCGAGTAGTACGGAAGGTCACATTTACTCCTTCATTCGATTGTTCTAGGACTAACAAAGGCGTGGGTTTAGCTTTTTGATCCCATTCAATATGAACGATCCGCCCTTGAATGGTGGGTTGCCAGTTATCATGTTCATCACTCGGGCTTAAATAGGTTTCTAAACAATCAATAATTTCATTAATGGTAGTAGATGTCGATTGGGTGGGCAATTTCATCAGCCGCACTTGAATCCGAAATAATACCCGTTTTTTTGAATCTCCAGCAATTCCGGTTTCATATTCGACATCAAAGATAGAATCGACTTGACGGGCGGTTCCGGCGGTGCTTTGTTCTCCCACGGCCGTTTGAGTCGGGCGGAGGGCGATGGAAATTTGTTGTTTAACTTTCATCTTAATTTGAACAATAATGGCATAGTGGAAAACATCCTCCGCCATCCGCATTCTCAAATAATCTAAGTTAAATTCCCGGGAGTGAATTAAGTCGGGATTTTTCTCCATTTTGGCAATCGTTCCCACCGCCAATTTATATTTTTTCTGTAGCTCTTTATTCCTAAAGATTTCTGTGTTTACCTGTTTAGTTAAGGCTTTAGTTTTGAGTTTGAAAAAAATTATACTTCCTAATAGTAAAACAAACAAAACACCCGTCGCCCCCATCCAGATTATATCTGTACCTACTGGGAGGCTTTTGGCTGGAGTTTTTTGGGGATTTGCTGCCAGCAAAGGCTGAACTAGGATAATTTGATTAGACATAAGTTATAATCACTAAACTGTAGACTTGATTTTTAGAATTTGCTAGAAAACCGTGACAACTTAGGTTAGTTCAATTCCTCTGATTAGATTGCTCCGATCCTAAACAGGAGAATCGATAGTTTCCCCCCTACAGGACTCGAATCCTCCAGTTTGTGTGCTACAGTGCAACCCTGGTTTGTCTTTACTACTCTACTGCTATTCTAGCTAAGAGTGTTTCCTATTCCCTTAATTTTAGTGTTGCGTTGTGAGTTACGAACCCCTACACCACAAATACCGTCCCCAAACCTTTGCCCATTTGGTCGGACAAGAGGCGATCGCCACCACCCTCACGAATGCGATCGAGTCTCAACGCATCGCCCCGGCTTACCTGTTTACCGGGCCCAGGGGAACGGGAAAAACTTCGAGTGCTAGAATTTTGGCCAAATCTCTGAATTGTTCGGCCAATGCCACTCCCACGGCCACTCCTTGCGGGGTTTGTGATATTTGTAAGGGGATTACCAATGGCTCAACTTTAGATGTGATTGAAATTGACGCGGCCAGTAATACCGGGGTTGATAATATTAGAGAATTAATTGAGCGATCGCAATTTGCCCCGGTTCAATGTCGGTATAAAGTATATGTAATAGATGAATGTCATATGTTAAGTACCGCCGCGTTTAACGCCCTATTAAAAACCTTAGAAGAACCTCCAGATCGCGTAGTATTTGTATTAGCAACAACCGACCCCCAACGGGTTTTACCTACTATTATTTCTCGATGTCAACGGTTTGATTTTAGACGAATACCCCTAGATTCGATGATCAAACATTTAAAATATATTGCCCAACAGGAAGCTATTAATATTGCTGATGATGCGGTTTTTATGGTGGCTCAAATTGCCCAGGGGGGGTTAAGGGATGCCGAAAGTTTGCTAGATCAACTCAGTTTATTATCGGGTGAAATTACCGTTGAGAAAGTCTGGGATTTAGTGGGGGCGGTTCCTGAACGGGACTTAATCAGTTTATTAGAAGCTATTGATTCCGGGGATACGGCTATTATTTTAGACTGTATTCGTAACCTCTTAAACCGAGGACGGGAACCTTTAATTGTCCTGCAAAATTTAGCCGGATTTTATCGAGATTTATTAATTGCTAAAACCGCATCAACTCGTTCTGATTTAGTCGCTTTAACCCAACCGACTTGGGAAAAACTATGTCAATTTTCCCACCGTTGGGATAGTACAATTATATTAGCAGGTCAGAAACATTTACGCGAAAGTGAAGCTCAAATCAAACATTCAACTCAACCGCGTTTATGGTTAGAAATTATCTTATTAGGGTTACTTCCAGCAGCGTTACAAAAATC
The DNA here is from genome assembly GCA_036703685.1 of Candidatus Obscuribacterales bacterium. Taxonomy (GTDB): domain Bacteria; phylum Cyanobacteriota; class Cyanobacteriia; order Cyanobacteriales; family Microcoleaceae; genus Planktothrix. The sequence goes on along the minus strand of DATNRE010000053.1, from coordinate 14,111 downwards.
TGTTATAACTCAAACCGTTACTGTTACCCAAACTCCTCAAAGAATGGTTCAAACTCAACCCGAAACCATTCCGTTTGTGCAACGTTCAGAACCTTCTAACCCGCCACAAAACCCCGTGTATTCTCCAGTTTCTCAACCGACCTATACCCCAGAACCTCAACCGCAAAACCAACCGCAAGTTAAAGCAGAAATTCCCGCAACTCCCGCAGAACCGCCTATTGTTACTGATGGTAATTTAGATCAAATTTGGCAACAGGTATTAGCTTATGTTCAACCTTTTGGAACCCAACAAATGTTCCGTCAACAGGGTAGTTTAATTCAGTTTAATTCTGAAGTTGCTGTGATTAAAATGGCTTCTTCAACCCTATTAAAAATGGCACAAACTAAACAAAAATTATCCAGTTTAGAAAAAGCCTTTCAGCAGGTATTCGGTCATTTCGTTAAAATTAATTTTGATAGTAGAGGCGGAAATTCTGTCAATCAAATTCAAGAAGTTAATCCTCCTTCTCCCTCCTATCCTCCCGTTGAAAATCCTACGGTTTCTTCGCCTGAAGTTGTACAACCTCCTGTAATTAATACTCAAGAACAAAAACAAATTTCTGAATCTCCAGATCAGAATATTAATAAACAGAATCAAATCGAAACGATTAATAATTATTCATTTAAACCGATTGAAACAGTAGAAACACTTCCGATAAGTCCTGAACAAGCAGATACTAAAGCGTTAGCGATCGCCTCTCAAAAGTTAGTCGATTTCTTTCAAGGAAAAATCATTGAATTAGAAGAACAACCCACATCTAAAACCGCTACTTTATTAGACAAAAAAGCTGATTTTATTGAAATAAATGAAAATGAGAACTTTATAGAAACCGATGATCTGGATGAAGATAATGATGATGATTTTTAATTTCGGGTCTTTGTAGTTTCTTCAAAAATACCCGGTATTTCATAGTATTAAAAGTGGTGCGTGCGTGGAGCTTACGCACCCTACTTGTTTATCTAGCTAGGGAGGTTTTTTCTAAGGGAAAACCTAACTGTTCTCGCTGTTCTAAATAGCGTTGGGCGACCCGTCTAGCTAAATTCCGAATTCGACCAATATAACGGGTTCTTTCTGTCACCGCAATTACGCCCCTAGCATCCAATAAATTGAAACTATGGGAACATTTGAGAACATAATCTAAACTCGGTAAAACCAATCCTTTTTCGATTAATTGTTCCGCTTCTTGTTCATAAAGTCCAAACAAAGTAAACAAAAATTCCGGGTTTGAGGCTTCAAAATTATAGGTACATTGTTCTATTTCTCCCTGGAGGTGCACATCCCCATAATTAATGCTATCAGTCCAAGAAATCTTAGTCATTGCATCAACATTTTGTAGATACATAGCTAGACGTTCTAAACCATAGGTAATCTCGATAGAAACGGGACGACAATCAATACTTCCGCATTGTTGAAAATAGGTAAATTGGGTAATTTCCATCCCATCTAACCAGACTTCCCAACCCACACCCCAAGCACCCAAAGTAGGAGATTCCCAGTTATCTTCTACAAAGCGAATATCATGATCTTCGGGATGAATTCCTAACAGTCTCAAGGAGTCTAAATAAATCTCTTGAATATTATTAGGAGAGGGTTTAATTAACACTTGATATTGATAATAATGCTGAAAACGGTTCGGGTTTTCTCCATAACGGCCATCGGTGGGACGGCGACAGGGTTCGACATAGGCGACCGACCAGGGCTCCGGGCCAATGGCGCGTAAAAAGGTATGGGGGTTCATGGTTCCCGCCCCTTTTTCGGTATCATAGGATTGGGCAATCAAACAGCCGCGATCGCTCCAAAATTGATTTAGGGTAGCAATAATTGATTGAAAATTCACAGGATGTAATTCTGATCTAATTGTTTTTACGTTAATCAATTTTACCATTAATTTTTGGGCATGGATGAAATGCCTTTAAATAGCATTACTAATCCGCCAATTAAAATTGCGATCGCTATTCCCCCCATCACCGCATCTAATACCCCAGTATTTTCCATTTATTGTTAATTTTCTATAATTATTATGATTCTATCTTAACACAATTCGTTTTTATTGATAAAATAAATATATCCATTAATTCACCGAAAGGCAACATCAATGACAATCGCCCTTTTACAATGGACAATAGAAGACTATCATCGCATGATTGATGCTGGAATTCTGGATGATCGATCTGTTGAATTATTGAATGGTCAAATTATTAAAATGTCTCCCGAAGGAATTCCCCACGCTTATTTTAGTGATGCTACAGCAGATTATTTAAGAAATTTATTAGGAAATCGGGCAAAAGTTCGGGAAGGAAAACCGATTACGTTATTTCAATCGAGTTCTGAACCCGAACCCGATCTTGCTATTGTTGAACCCTTGGGAAGTGTTTATTTAGAGCATCATCCCTATCCCAATAATATTTTTTTGTTGATTGAGTTTTCTAATTCCAGTTTAACAAAAGATTTAGAGCAAAAAAGCAAAGTCTACGCAACAGAAAATATTCAGGAATATTGGGTTGTGAATTTACGAAATCAAACGTTAATTGTATTCAGAAGTCCTCAACAGGGTGATTATCAATCCCAAGAGATTTTAACTCAAGGCAAAATTTACCCGCTTGCGTTTCCTGATGTGGCAGTTTCTGTTCAGAGGTTATTAGTTGTTTAGAAAAAGATTGTTCACATTTTCCCTAATATTTTTACATGAATGTGTAGGGGCGGGTTCTACAAAAATATTAAAATCCCATCCTCAACCTAAATAAACTCGCCCTTTTATTTAATTCTTGAATAAAGGAGGGCGGGTTTACAAAGATTAACGGTAGGATGTCAAAAACCCTAGGGAAACCGCCCCTACAAATTAATGGTATATTAATATAGCGTTAGTTTCAAGTTGGGTTTACAATGAAATAGGCTACTATTATAAAAATTATGTTAAGACAGTCTAAAGGAAAATTTTTGCTCAAGTCTGAAGCATTACTCGAAGAATTTATCTGGTTACATCTCAAACCCTTACTTAATTTAGATCCCGTTAAAAAACAATATTTTATTAATAAACAAAATCGTTCTGATATATTAGGAGTTAACCCAGAAGGTAGACTGGCAATATTAGAGCTTAAAAAAGGAGAAGGAAAAGGGAGTATAGATCAACTATTAAGATATCAAGATTTTTTCAGGAAAGAATCTCATCAAGATCATAATTTTGAACGAGTAGATTTTAGTAAAAAATTTCTTTTAATTGCGATCGCTTCACATTTTAATAATTCAACCATTGATTATGCTCGAAAGATGATTCCTGATTGCTTATTATTAACCCATGAAGTGAAACAATACGACAATGGAGAATATTTTTTGCTTTTAAAAAAACTTGACAATAGAATTTTCTCAAGAATTAGAATTGAAATAATAGAAGATTCATTATTTGAGTCTTTACCTTCCTTTATTCAGGGATATTTGTTAGATAAACCAGAAATTAGAGAAAGAGTTTTATTAATCATTCAAAAAATTCTATCTTATAGTCCTGATCTAAGTTTAGAGACTCAATATAATTATTCTTCAAAAGAAATGATTTTTGCAAAATTCAATAAAAATGGTGAGTTATTAACTGATAAAACTTGCATATCTTTTATGTATGATCCCGCCGAACAAACCAATCCAAAAGATAAATTATCATTATATGTTTATTTACCTACTATCTTTTCAATGGTAACTCAGAATGTTAAAAGAGTAGATAGAATTAGAATATGTACTGATGATTATACCAATGTTGAAAAAACGGATAGTGTTGCTAGAACTTGCAAAAGAAGCCGAAACCCAACGCCTAGAAGAAAAATCACGAGAGATTTTAAAATCTCAATACCCTGAAGGTAATTTAGTTGATGAGTTCATTCAAGAACGACGAGAAGAAACAGGTAATGATTGCTAACTGTTCAGAGTTGGCTATGATTAATGATAAAATTTATAAAAATCAAGAAGTCTGAAAAATATTCTGTACCATTTGTTGATTAGAACGCATCACAGCATTATCTAACGCTGCAACTTCTCCTGAGTCCAAATACCACCCTAACGCCCCTAAATTATCTTTAGCTTGCTCTAGGTTTTTTGCCCCAGGAATGGGAATTGTGCCTTTACAAATACACCAATTTAAAGCAACTTGAGTTAAGGTTTTAGAGCGAAAATCGGCAATTTCTTTCAGACAAGCTAAAATCGGTTGAATGCCGGGTAACAATTTTTTAAATAATCCCCCGCGAATGCCTTTAGGTAAAGGGGTATTTTCCGAGAATTTTCCGGTTAATAATCCTAACCCTAACGGACTATAGGCAATTAATTGAATTCCCAATTCATCACAAACCTCTTTTAACCCTAATTCCGTGACCGGATAGGTCGATAATAAAGAATATTGTACCTGTAAAGTTGAAATCGGAATCCCCCGATCTGCAAATTTTTGATAAACTTTTTTTAACCGTTTCGGCCCATAATTTGATAACCCAATTCCTTTAACTAATCCCTGTTCATATAAATCCCCCAAACCCGCTAATAAATTCCCTTCTTGCCAAGGAGCATAATTAGCGGTAGACCAGTGCATTTGAACTAAATCAACATTTTTCCCTAACCGTTGGGCTGAATTTTCACAAGCCTTAATCATCGATTTCCGAGTGAGTCGCCAGGGATAGGGGGCTAATTTTGTGGCGATACAAATTTGCTCTTGATTGATTCCTTGATATTCTTGAGAAAACTGTCCTAAAAGCGATTCACTCCGTCCATTTAATTTTCCTGTCCCGTAGGAATCTCCCGTATCAAATAAGGTGACACCCTGACTAACACACAAATTAAATACTTGTTGTAATTGTGTATCCATACTGGGATCATAACCCCATAGGAGGCGATTTCCCCAAGCCCAAGTTCCGCATCCCATTTTAGGTAAAGATAGGGGTTGATGATTGTTCATAATCATGATTTATAACGATAATAACTGATCATATTATAAGGCAATTAACTCATTATTTCAAAAAACCAGTAAGGAAACACAAAGGCACTAAGACAGGAAGGGATAATCGGATTTTTCTGTTATATACACATCCCAGATGATGTTTAATGGCTTTGATCTAATAACAGTAAAGTTTGTAATAATACATTGGCTCCTTGGGTACAATGTTCGGGGGATGTATATTCGGCTTCGGAATGACTAAAGCCTCCTTTTGAGGGGACAAAAATCATCCCCATATTGGTAATTCTGCCGATTTCTAAGGCATCATGTCCGGCGCGACTGGGAAGATAATAATAATTTAAGTTTAACTGTTTACAAACGGATTCAATTGTGGATTGAACTTCAGAAGCTGCTAAGGTGGGTTTAACACTAAGTAAGGGAGTTATTGAAATTTGGGTATGAGTTGAATTAGCGATCGCTATTATTTTATGTTGCAATTCTTCTAACATTTTTTCTAAACAATTCTGGGATAAATCTCGCATATCTACAGAAAGTTCTACCTGTCCTGGGATAATATTAACTGCATTGGGTAAAACATTCAGATATCCTACGGTTGCTACGGGTTGGGAAGGCATTTTTAAGGCTATTTCTCGCACGGCTAAAATTAATTCTGCTGCCACTACTAACGCATCCTTTCGCATTTCCATCGGCGTTGTTCCAGCGTGGTTAGCTTTTCCCATAATCGTAATTTTTAGGCGCTCCATGCCCACCACCCCTTGCACAATTCCAATAGAAACTCCCTTTTGTTCTAATATCGCCCCCTGTTCAACGTGCAGTTCCACAAACGCCGCCAGATCGGCCCGTGAGCGTGCTGCCGTTGCTAGGTTATCCCAGTTGCCCCCAACCCGGGCTAAACAGTCTTGAATCGACTCCCCTGCCTTCGATTGATAACGATCTGGAGCATTGAGTAACACCGTCCCTGCGATCGCCTGGGCACCAATCATGGTACTTTCTTCGTCGGTAAATACTATCACTTCTAGGGGATATTCGAGTTGTAGATCATGATCTTTTAAAGTGTGTGCTACTTCTATGCCAGCTAATACCCCTAAAGCTCCATCATAGCGTCCCCCCGTGGGTACGGTGTCGATATGGGAACCCGTCGCTAAAGCCGGAGCCGTGGGACTTTTACCCGGATAGCGACCGATGAGATTTCCCGCCGCATCGGTGCTGACGGTCATTCCTGCCTCTAGCATCCACTGTTTGACGGTAGCACGCGCCTGTAGATCTTCCGGGGAAAAGGCGAGGCGACAAATACTTCCCGAAGGCTGTTGACCGATTTGGGCTAAAGTGTTAATTCGATGGTGTAGGCGATCGCTATTAATACGAATTTGGGTAATCATAACCATAATTTGATTCTCCTGAAAACTAATAAATCAAAATTTAATCTTTTTTAACCTCTATTTTTTATTCTCTCCACAATTCTCTTGATTTCTGTGCCAAAATACTGTATAAAGTGTACTCTACAATCTCAAAAACCACTATAAATTAATATAGCGATATAAAAATATGACAGATAAAACTAAACGGATCTTTATTTGTGGTTCGGCTCTCCAGGGTCAACCGGATCATAAAAATTTAGGGGAAGCAAAACTAATTAAATGTGCTAAAACCCTACCCCTATATCGCTTACACGCGGCGGATAATGGTTGGCATCCGGCGATTTATGAAATAGGAGAAGGCGGAATTTCTATCCCGGGAGAAGTCTATGAAATTTCCCACGCCCAGTATGAACATTTACTAATTAACGAACCTCCGAATATGTATCCAGGGGATATCAAGTTAGAAGATGGGGAAGTCCTAACCGCCATGCTCTATCCCCGGGAATTAGTCGAACACTATCGATGGCCAGATATTTCTGCTTTTGGGGGTTGGGCTGCGTATAAAGAATCAAATCCAATCCATTGATTCCTATGACCAAAATATCCCCATCCTTTCTCTTTTCTGTCTTGTTGAGCAGTCCCGGGTTGATGATAGGGTCTTCTGTGGTTAAAGCTCAATCCGTTATTCCCGCCCGGGATCATACAGGAACTTTAGTCACACCCGTAACAGTCCCAGGAATTTCCCCAATTCAGATTAATATTACTGGGGGAAAAGTATCCGGGGATGGGGCAAATTTATTCCATAGTTTTCAACAGTTTAATGTCCCCCAAAATCAAATTGTTAATTTTATTTCTACCCCTAATATTCAAAATATTTTAGGGCGAATTAATGGGGGAAGTCCGTCTTTTATTGATGGATTAATTCAAGTTACGGGCAGCAACTCTAATCTATTTTTAATGAATCCGGCGGGAATAATTTTTGGTTCCCATGCTCGCTTAGATGTTCCCGCCTCTTTTTTAGCCACAACCGCCGATGGTATTGGGTTTAATTCGAGTTGGTTTAATGCCGTCGGAGATGCTGATTGGAGTCAGCTTGTGGGCAATCCTAACGCCTTTGTCTTTAATGCTTCCCAACCTGGAAGTGTAATTAATTTAGGGAAATTAGAAGTCGGTACAGAACAACAATTAACCTTACTAGCCGGAACTATTATTAATCAAGGTTCCCTACAAGGAGGCACAATTTTAGTGCAAACCGTACCCGGGGAAAACTTAGTCAGGATGAGTCAAGCGGGTTATTTACTCAGTTTAGAAATTATCCCTACAAGTCAGAATAAAAATTCAGTAATTCCCCCTTTGTCTCTACCCGAACTATTAACGGGTTCAGGGTTAAAAGAAGCTACAAATATTAGTATTAATCAAGCGGGAGAAATTGTTTTAAGTCAAGGAAAACCCGTACAATCCGGGGATATTGTTTTATTAAATACTGCCACAATTGCCGATAATGCTTTTTTCCATGCGAGTCGAAATCTAACTTTAATTGAAAGTCAACTTTTCACCACAGAAAACTTGAATTTATTGGCTGGAAATACCGTTACTATTCGGGATGGTCAAACTCCTTTTCAAGCCTTTGCTGGGGCAAATATTACTATTCAAGGGAATCAAAATATTGATATTTTAGCCCTAAATTTTCCAGAAATTCCCCTACAAGCAGGAGGTAATTTAACCTTAATTAGTGATGGATTAATTTCGGGAGATGCCCATTTTGCAGCCGGAGGAAATTTCCAAATCTTAAATTTATCGGGGACGGGCGGAACCTTTTTTAGTTTCTATGACCCGATTATTTATGCTGATGGCAATGTGATTTTTGGAGATTATAGCGGAGCCTCCTTAAAAATAGAAGCTCAAGGTTCAATTCAGGGAGGAGATATTAATATTACTCAAGCGGATACTGAGGTGAATACCAGCGATGTTGATGCCGAAATTTTAAGGAGTAGTCCTAGTTTAATATTACGTTCAGGACAAATATTAACTAATCCCCCGACTTTTCAAGAAAATACAACAATTAACGATACCTTTTTTATTAATTCTACTCAAAACCTAGGGAATAATATCTCTGTCGGGAATATTACCACCGCAGGGGGGCCTGTTATTCTACAATCCCCCGGAGAAATTGTTGTTGATTCCATCGCTACCTCTGGGGGAAATATTGAATTGCAGGGAATCGGAAATATTACGATATCTGGAACTCTAGTTTCAGATGGAGGTAATATTTCTATCGCTACAGAAAATTTATTTCGAGTTCAAGGAAACTTCACGGATTCAACTGGAATTAATGTTAGTATTTCGTCGGCGGGGGGAGGTAATGATGGCAATATTTTGATTCAACATAGCGGCGGTGTTGAGACTCCTTTTAGTATTGGAGATGCTAGTAAAAATGGAACTGCTGGGGCGATTAAAACAGGTTCGGAAACATTACAATCAGGTTTTGTTGTTCCCGTACCTCCCGCAAATTTTACTCAAGGAAATATTACAATTAGTACCAATTATACCGCCCCTCCCGAACCCACACCAGAGCCCACACCAGAACCTACACCACAGCCTACAGCAGAACCTACCCCAATTCCAACTAATATTCCCACACCAATTCCCACGAATATTCCCACACCAATTCCCACGAATATTCCCACACCAATTCCCACGAATATTCCCACGCCAATTCCCACGAATATTCCTACACCAATTCCCACGAATATTCCTACACCAATTCCGAGTAATATTCCCACGCCAATTCCCACTAATATTCCTACACCAATTCCCACGAATATTCCTACACCAATTCCGAGTAATATTCCTACACCAATTCCAACTAATATTCCCACACCAATTCCCACTAATATTCCTAACCCAATTCCGAGTAATATTCCTACACCAATTCCAACTAATATTCCCACACCAATTCCAACTAATATTCCCACACCAATTCCGAGTAATATTCCCACGCCAATTCCGAGTAATATTCCCACACCAATTCCCACGAATATTCCTACACCAATTCCAACTAATATTCCCACACCAATTCCCACGAATATTCCTACACCAATTCCGAGTATTATTCCCACGCCAATTCCAACTAATATTCCTACACCAATTCCGAGTAATATTCCTAACCCAATTCCTAGACGTATTATCGAAGGTGTGAGGGAACAATCTGAAATACTTTTGCAAGCGACTCCTACTGTTTTAATAGAATCAGATTTGGACATTCAAAATATAGGAGTAACTGAGAATGAGCAAGTATTGAATATTGACTCGTCCATTGATGTGAGAATACAGAATCAATTACCCGAAAATAAAGATCAACTCACTGTTAGAACGAATGAGAATAATCAAGTTACTATTGAAAAAGTAACTGTAAATAATCCCAGTATTATAGAAACTTCTATTGAGAATCTTCGTTTAGGAATTAATCAAAGTTTTGATTCTGGTGATGTAGAAGGAGCCGTTTTTAAACTAGAAGAATTAGCTAATTTAGAATATACTAATTATTTGGGTAAACCCGCTTCTAACAAACCATTAACTGTACCAGAAATTCAGGGAGAACTGAGAAAAATCCAGGCTGAAACGGGTAAACAAACCGCCGTTATCTATATATATTCTCGAGATAAACAATTAGAATTAATCTTGGTTTTAGAAAATACCGTGGTTCGGAAAAGTATTCCAGAGGCAATTCCAGAAAAATTGTTTGCCAAAACAACAGAATTTGTCAGTGAAATTACATCCCTTCGCCAACAGGATACAACCAGTTATTTACCATCCGCACAACAACTTTATCAATGGATGATTGCACCCATTGAGGAAACTTTAAAAACAAATCAAATTGATATTTTAATGTTAAATTTAGATAGGGGACTAAAATCCCTTCCCGTGGCAGCATTTCATGATGGTAGCCAATTTTTAATTCAAAAATATGCCTTGAGTAAGATTCCGAGTTTTAGCTCTTTAGATACTCGCTATCGTTCCATTTCTCAATCAGAGGTTTTAGCAATGGGGGCTTCTATTTTTGCAGAACAAAACTTGTTACCCAGTGTTCCCACTGAAGTTAAAACCATTGCCGAACAACGGGCTAAAGGAGAATATTTCTTGAATGAACAGTTTACTTTAGAAAATCTCAAACGACAATATCAAGCCCAACCTTCTGCTATTATCCATTTAGCCACCCATGCGGATTTTCAGTCGGGTAGTCCTCGCAATTCTTTTATTCAATTATGGGATACAAAATTAACTTTAGATCAAATGGGGCAAATGGGATGGAGTAGCCCAACAGCAGATTTATTAACACTTTCTGCCTGTCGAACTGCCATTGGGGATAATCAAGCAGAATTAGGGTTTGCCGGATTAGCGATCGCATCTGGAGCGAAGTCAGTCTTGGCGAGTTTATGGTATATTAGTGATGCCGGAACTTTAGCATTAATGACGGAGTTTTACCACCATTTAAGCAAAACCACAACCAAAGCAGAAGCTTTACAAAAAGCACAAATTAGCTTATTAACAGGGGCGGTAAAATTTGAATCGGGTCTTTTATTGCTATCGAGAGAAAATATAGCAATTTCCCTACCGCCAGAACTCGGAAATTTAGATAATTTTTCCTTAGTTCATCCTTACTATTGGGCAAGTTTTAACTTAATTGGCAGTCCTTGGTAAAGGTTTGGGTCGTGGCAGTGTTCTCCCTTAACCATGGCTTCAGCCCTTTTATAAATTAAACAGGACTTACGCAAATTTGGGGATGTAACCCTAGATTTAGGGGTAATTCATGAATTGCCCCTACTATGGATAGCGGTGATGCGTAAGTCCTGTTAAAGACAAAGCCGAAAAAATCTGTTATTATTATTAATATAACGATCTTTCTGCTGCTAACAAACTTATCCGTATTTACCAGCTATCTCTACATTATTTTCCTAGATAGGCAGGGGTGTTTTGTAATTAGAAAAATATGCTTTTGACCTGTTCTCCACCCAATATCAAGGGGTTGGGAGGTGAGGTCAAAGTGATGGAAAGTGCCTTGAGTTAAAAGCCTGATTGCATTCATATAAATATTTTATTAAGTAGTTGCACAAAATAAATTACCTAGTTGGGAGAGGGAACGCCGGATCTGGGAACAGGGAACAGGGTAGAGGATTTGTAATTAATTTTGTTTAGGTACTTAAATCCACTGAAATTAAGCCTTTAAAACGGTTTAAGGAATATCATAAATTAGTAGGAAAAAAACGATGCCAGAAAATAATAATTATATTTGGGCCAGGAGTTTGGGGGGGAGTAACGATGACTTTACCACTGACATTAGCCTAGACAGTGCCAGGAATATCTACCTCAGTGGAAATTTTGAGTCCACAGACTTTGACCCGGGTACGGGCACAACCCTGATCAATCAAGGTCTGAGTGACATCTTCTTTGCCAAACTCGATAACGACGGCAACCCAGCTTGGGCCAAGAGTTTGGGGGGAAGTAAGGATGACTTTGCCAGTGGGATTAGCGCCGATGATGCTGGAAATGTCTACATCACCGGAAATTTTGATTCTACAGACTTTGACCCCGGTACAGGCACTAACCTGAGCAATCAGGGGGGTAGTGACATCTTCATTGCCAAACTCGATAGCAACGGCAACCCAGTTTGGGCCAAGAGTTTGGGGGGTAGTAAGGATGACTTTACCAATAGCATTAGCGCCGATGACGCCGGGAATGTCTACATCACGGGAAGTTTTGAGTCCATAGACTTTGACCCCGGTACGGGTACAAACCTACCCAACCAGGGGCGTAGTGACATCTTGGTTGCCAAACTCGATAGCAGCGGCAACCTCGTGTGGGCCAAGAATTTAGGGGGAAGTAAGAATGACTCTGCCACTGATATCAGCCTAGACAGTGACGGGAATATCTACCTCACGGGAAATTTTGAGTCCATAGACTTTGACTCGGGTACGGGCACCAACCTGATCAATCAGGGGGGTAGTGACATCTTCATTGCCCAACTCGATGCCAGCGGCAACCCCTTGTGGGTAGAGAATTGGGGGGGGAGTAAGGATGACTCTGCCACGGGTATCAGCCTAGACAGTGACGGGAATATCTATCTCAGTGGAAATTTTGAGTCCACCGACTTTGACCCGGGCACAGGCACCAACCTGCCCAACCAAGGACTTAGTGATATCTTCATTGCCCAACTCGAGAACAGCGGCAAACCCCTCTGGGCCAAGAGTTTCGGGGGGGGTAAGAATGACTTTGCCACGGGTATCAACCTAGACAGTGATGGGAATGTCTACACGACAGGAGATTTTGATTCCACGGACTTTGACCCGGGCACGGGCACAAACCTGCCCAACCAGGGGCGTAGTGACATCTTCGTTGCTCGACTCGAGAACAGCGGCAACCCCGTGTGGGCCAAGAATTTGGGGGGGAGTAAAAATGACTCTGCCACGGGTATCAATTTAGACAGTGACGGGAATATCTATCTCAGTGGAAATTTTGATTCCACCGACTTTGACCCGGGTGCAGGCACAAACCTGACCCATCAAGGGCGTAGTGATATCTTCGTTTCTAAGTTGGGTTATCTTTCCACGGGTGTAAGTATTATTCAAACTAAAAATAGTACCAATGTTAGTGAAGATGGAACTATTACCGATAATTATACCATTGCTTTAACTTCTATTCCCACTGCACTTGTTACGGTTACTTTAACTCCTTCTAATGCTCAAATTGATTTGGGTGCACGTGCAGGACTTCCTATTACCTTAAACTTTGCTGCCGATGCTACTGCATTAACTCCTCAAACCGTTAATTTTACTGTCATTAATGATCCTATTGCAGAAGGAAATCACAGCAGTATTATCACCCATTCTGGCTCTAGTTTCGATTCTACTCTTGTTTTTACTGTTGATGGAATTGCCGGAAATACCGTTACAGTTAATATTACTGATAACGATACTGTCGGAATTGATATTAACTCCTCAGATACCCTGACAACTGAAACCTTAGAAACCGCTACTTTTAATATTGCTTTAACTTCCCAACCCACATCAGATGTTCTAATTAGTCTAACTAATAATGACACCACGGAAGGCACTTTATCAACTAACAATATTAACTTTAATTCCACTACCTGGAGTACCCCTCAACTTGTTACCGTCACCGGAGTTGATGATGATATTCAAGATGGAGATATCTCTTATTCTATTATTGCTAGTGTCGCTGAAAGTAGTAACAGTCAATATGGGAGTTTACCTCCCGAAACCCTAACTTTTATTAATCAAGATGACGATAGTATCGGAATTAATATTAACCCCTCAGATACCCTCATCACCTCAGAAACCTTAGAAACCGCTACTTTTAATATTGCTTTAACTTCCCAACCCACATCAGATGTTCTAATTAGTCTAACGAATAATGACACCACCGAAGGCACTTTATCAACTAACAATATTACCTTTAATTCCACTAACTGGAGTACCCCTCAACTTGTTACCGTTACCGGAGTTGATGATGATATTCAAGATGGAGATATTAGTTATTCTATTATTGCTAGTGTAGTTGAAAGTAGTAACAGTCAATATGGGAGTTTACCTCCCGAAACCCTAACTTTTATTAATACAGATGACGATAGTATCGGAATTAATATTAACCCCTCAGATACCCTGACAACTGAAACCGGAAAAACCGGAAGTTTTGAACTCACGTTAACTTCCCAACCCACATCAGATGTTCTAATTAGTCTAACTAATAATGACACCACGGAAGGAAG
>DATNRE010000052.1:0-8548 GCA_036703685.1 Candidatus Obscuribacterales bacterium | reverse complement strand
TAATCAGTCGGTCAACTTCCTGACGAATTAAAGTTTCAGGTAAATCGACTTCAATGGTTTCTGCTAAAGCCGCAACTAAAGCTTTGCGTTTATTAGATTTGGTTTCGTCGTCCTTTTCTGCCTGGAAACGTTTTTCCAAAGATTCCCGCAGTTCGGCTAAAGTTGCAAACTCGCTGACTTCTTCAGCAAATTCATCATCTAACTCGGGCAGTTCCTTCGCCTTAATTTCATTTAAAGTAATGGTAAAGGTAGCATCCTTGCCCGCCACATCTTTGTCCCCATATTCATCAGGAAACTTCAGGTTTAAGGTTTTGGTTTCTCCGGGATTCATGCCAAAAATGCCCTCGACAAAACCCGGGATAAACCGTCCTTCCTCCAATTCCACTTGAAAATTATCGCCTTTAGCGCCGGGAATTTCTTCGAGTTCGTCGGTTTCTGATTCTGGGGTAAAATGACCTTTAAAATCCACAAACGCCACATCCCCGGCTTGGGCGGGTCGGCCTTCCACGGGAATTAAGGTAGATCTTTTTTCCTGTTCCTGTTTTAAGACCTGTTCAACCTGTTCGGGGTCAAACTTCACTTCTTCGGCTTGGACAGTTAAGCCCTTATATTCACCGAGTTTCACCTCGGGTTCCACATCTACAACCACTTTAATCGTCAGAGTTTGTCCGGGTTCAAATTGCTGAATCAGTTGATCAATATCGCCTTGGGGCTCAAAGTTGCCAATGGCCGGAATCTTCTCCTGTTCGACAGCTTTGGGTAAATACTGGTTCATCAAATCATCCAACGCAGCAGCCTTAATTCGTTCCTGACCCAAGCGCTGAATCAAAATGTGGCGAGGCACTTTGCCCTTGCGGAACCCAGGAATATTCACCGAACGGCTCATTTTCCGAACAACTTGCTCGTATGCGTTTGTAGACATTTCAGGGGTAATCTCAATGTCTAATCCAATTTGACTTGCGGGAAGTTTTTCCTGGGTTACTTTCATAAAAAATCGTGATATTCTGAATTCAACACCCCCAACACATTTAAATCGCGGGGGAACCATAATCACCGCCATTAGCAAGGTAAGATTGCTAATATCGGTTTGTGTAATCAAATAATGATCGTAACTGATTATGCGCCCTTCTGTGACTGTTTCTTCGATTCTGTTCGATTGGGCTGAAAATCAGAACGGCCAAACTGTAATGGATCAGGCGGATTAAGCCACCCCCAACGATTAATAATGATTAACCCCAAGGTTCTGCGGGCTATAAAAATTTACATTTATTAAAATTGGTATTTTTTGATTACGGAGGTTAAAATTTTGTCAAATTCTTATCGAGTTGCCATTCTAGGGGCGACGGGTGCGGTCGGGGCGGAGTTAATCGAACTCTTGGAAAGTCGTAATTTTCCAGTGGGGGAATTAAAATTATTGGCTTCTCCCCGTTCGGCGGGAACCTCGTTAACCTTTAGGGGGGAAACTTTAACCGTGGAAGCGGTCTCAGAAACCAGCTTCGATCAGGTTGATATCGTATTGGCATCGGCCGGAGGATCAACCTCTAAGGTTTGGGCCTCAAAAATAGTCGCGGCCGGGGCTGTAATGGTCGATAACTCCAGTGCCTTCCGCATGAACCCCGATGTGCCGTTAGTTGTCCCAGAAGTCAACCCAGAGGCTCTTAACCACCATCAAGGGATTATTGCTAACCCCAACTGCACCACGATTTTAATGACGGTGGCGGTTTGGCCGTTATATCAGGTACAACCTATTCGCCGGATAGTTGTTGCTACCTATCAGTCGGCCAGTGGGGCCGGGGCCATGGCCATGGAGGAAATGAAGCAACAGGCCTTAGCTATTTTGCAAGGAGAAACACCTAAAACCGATATTTTTCCCTATCCCTTGGCCTTTAATCTTTTTCCTCACAACACACCGATTAATGAATTGGGTTATTGTGAAGAAGAAATGAAAATGATCAATGAAACCCGCAAAATTTTTGGGGTCAATGATCTGAGGATTTCGGCAACTTGTGTGCGGGTTCCCGTGTTGCGCGCCCATTCAGAAGCGATTAACTTAGAATTCGACCAACCTTTGAGTGTGGAAAAAGCACGGGATATCCTCAGCACCGCCCCGGGTGTGGAACTGGTGGATGATCCAAAGGCTAACTATTTCCCCATGCCCATAGATGCCAGTGGACGTGATCCAGTGTTAGTCGGTCGGATTCGTCAGGATTTGTCCCATCCCTGTGGATTGGAATTATGGCTCTGTGGTGATCAAATTCGTAAGGGTGCAGCCTTAAACGCGGTGCAAATTGCTGAATTGTTAGTGGAAAAACAGCTTTTAGGTTTGAGGCGTTGAGGTGTTGACCGTCAGTCAAAACCCAAAACCTGATCGAAAAACCCAGGAAACACCGACAACTGATATTAAAGAGAAATGGTAAGTTTTGGACGAGTTATAACGGCCATGGTAACGCCGTTTCACGAAGACGGTAGTGTAAATTATGCAGTGGCGGAAAAGTTAGCCGCCCATTTGGTGAACACCGGCAGCGATGCCGTAGTTGTGTGCGGAACTACGGGAGAATCTCCGACCTTGACTTGGGATGAGGAATACGAGTTATTTCAAGTTGTGCAGAAGGCGGTGTCGGGAACCGCTAAGGTAATTGCCGGAACGGGATCAAATTGCACCCAAGAGGCGATCAGTGCCACTCAAAAAGCCACTAAACTCGGATTAGATGGCACATTACAGGTTGTCCCCTATTACAATAAACCTCCCCAGGAGGGTTTGTATCGGCATTTCCAAGCGATCGCCCAGGCCTGTCCCGATTTGCCGATTATGCTTTACAATATACCTGGACGCACAGGACAAAATCTTCTTCCAGAAACGGTAGCGCGTTTGGCGGAGATTGAGAATATTGTGGCGATTAAGGAAGCCAGTGGCAATTTAGATCAAGTTAGCCAAGTTCGACGGTTGACACCTTCGGAATTTTCGATCTACTCTGGAGATGATTCTCTGACCTTGCCCATGTTAGCCGTTGGCAGTTCCGGGGTGGTCAGTGTGGCTAGTCATCTGGTGGGAACGCAACTCCAACAGATGATTCAGGCCTTTGAAGCGGGTCAAATACAAGTGGCAACCGACATCCATATCCGGTTATTGGGGTTGTTTAAAGCCTTGTTTGTTACCACAAACCCCATTCCCTTAAAGGTGGCATTGAACTTGCAAGGCTGGAATGTGGGATCGACCCGTTTGCCTCTATGTGAACCAACGGTTGAAGTGACAAACGCATTGAAGGACGTGCTGAGTCAATTAGATCTAATTAGGTAGAATCTCGGCACACTTTTCTAGGCTTTGTGAAAACTAAATATCCATCTGGATTGACAGAATTTTCAAAATGATTAGGATGATTCTGTAAATTCTCTCAACTCTTAAATTTTGCCTTGATTATTTCAATTGTCAACCTCTAACAAAAAAGGATCAGCATGATTAAAAATACAAACACTCCGGTGATTAGAAAAAGAAGCTCTACTATGGCTACCCCCACTTCAAATCCGGTATATAGTTCCGGTTCCCTGAAGATTATTCCTTTAGGGGGATTACATGAAATCGGAAAAAATACTTGCATCTTTGAGTATGAAGATGAAATTGTGATTTTAGATGCGGGTTTAGCTTTTCCTACCGATGGAATGCACGGGGTTAATATTGTTTTACCCGACGTCACCTATCTGCGGGAAAACCGAGAAAAAATTAAGGGGATGATTGTTACCCATGGTCATGAAGATCATATTGGGGGTATTGCTTTTCACCTGAAACAATTTGACATCCCGGTAATTTATGGCCCTCGATTAGCCATGGCTTTATTACACGGAAAATTAGAGGAAGCTGGAGTCGCCGATCGCACGGAATTACGCTCGGTTCGTCCCCGGGAAATGGTCAGAATTGGGAAATATTTCCTAGTAGAATATATTCGCAATACCCACTCAATTGCTGATAGTTTTACCGTCGCCATTACTACCCCAGTGGGTGTGGTAATTCATACGGGAGATTTTAAAATTGATCATACCCCCGTAGATGGAGAATTTTTTGATTTCCAACGGTTAGCCGAATATGGAGAAAAAGGCGTTCACTGTTTATTAAGCGACTCTACCAACGCTGAAACCCCAGGATTTACTCCTTCAGAAAGTTCGGTTTATCCTAACTTAGAGCGGGTGTTTTCCCAAGCTCAGGGTCGGATTTTAGTTACCACTTTTGCTTCTTCGGTTCACCGTCTAAATATTATTTTAGATATTGCTCAAAAACAGGGAAGGTTAGTCTCCGTTGTGGGTCGCTCCATGTTGAATGTGATTGCCCATGCTCGGACATTAGGCTATATCAAATGTGAGGATCGGTTGTTTGTACCCCTGAATGCGATTAGTGGGATTCCTAATGATAAATTACTGATTTTAACCACCGGATCTCAAGGGGAACCGTTATCGGCCTTAACCCGCATTGCCGAAGGAGCCCATCGTCAAATTAATATTAAGCAAGGGGATACCGTTGTCTTTTCCGCTAACCCGATTCCTGGGAATACAATTGCAGTGGTAAACACCATTGATAAATTGATGATGCAGGGAGCGAATGTAATTTATGGACGGGAAAAAGGGATTCACGTTTCCGGTCACGGCTGTCAAGAAGATCAGAAGTTAATGTTAGCTTTAACCCGTCCGAAATTCTTTGTTCCTGTCCATGGAGAACACCGGATGTTAGTTCAACACCAAAAAACGGCCAAAAGTATGGGGATTCCCGCCGAAAATATGGTGTTAATTGATAATGGGTTTGTGGTGGAATTAACCAAGGAATCTATCCGCATTGCGGGTAAAGTGCAAGCGGGTATTGAACCCGTGGACTCCTCTCGCTCTGGGGTGGTGAAAGATGAAACCATGAAGGAACGCCGTCAGTTAGCCGAAGAAGGCGTGGTAACTATGGCGGTGGCGGTGGGAACCGATGGGAAGTTATTAGCACGCCCTGAGCTTCATTTGAAAGGGGTGGTTAATAGTGTTAATCAGGCTGCTTTACAAGAACAATTAACTCAAACGATCGAAACTGTTTTAAGTGAACGTTGGGCAGAATTTTCCCGCACTTTTGACTCAGAAACAAAAGAAGTGGATTGGGAAGGGTTAAAAGTTCAAGTTGAACGTTCAATTCAGCGTGTCCTGCGTCGTGAAATTGCCAGTAATCCTTTGTTGGTTTTATTAGTTCAAATTCCCGACGAAGAACCGGCTACAAAACTCACGGGTCGCCGTCGTCCTCGCAGTGCTGCAAGAGTCGCTTCTTAGGTTTAAAAAAAACCAAACTCTCCAGAAACCGGGTTAATCGAAAGAAACTCGGTTTCTTTTTTTTCAGGAATTTCAGATTAAACAGAAACATTTTGTTAGGTATGAATTCTCTCCCCCTGCATAAAACAATGGAGAAGAAAAATGAAATTACCACAAAAAATTCGGCGATCGCTATCAAGGAATTATCAAAAACTTCAGCGATACTTGGAACAAACAAAGCGATCAATATCCAGAAATTACGGGTTCCAATTCCTCTGTTTTATCGTTCCTTATCTGCTGGGGATATTCTTATTACGTCAAGTCTTAATTAATTTACTCAGTAATGCCATTAAATTTACTCCAGAAGGGGGAATTACTTTAACGGTTTTTCAGGAAGAAGACTCAACGGATATTGTCATGATCAATTTCAAAATCCGCGATACGGGTGTAGGAATTTCCGAGGCAGAATTACCCAAACTATTTGAAGCCTTTACCCAAACCCAAGCGGGGAAAGAATCCCAAGAAGGCACGGGTTTAGGATTAGCGATTAGTCGGAAATTTGTACAACTGATGGGGGGAGATATTACCGTAGAAAGTCAACTCGGTCAGGGCACAACCTTCTCATTTCAAATTCAAGCTAAACCGGGTCATAATATCAACGATGAATCCCTAAAAACCCGACAAAAAGTATTGGGTTTAGCTCCGGGTCAACCGACTTATAAAATCTTGACAGTTGATGATAAAGAAATTAATTGTCTATATTTAGGGGTTAAATATGTCTATGCAGAAACACAGCCTATCTTAAATCCTGTCTTACAAGATGAGCTAACCTCCGATGCGTTAACAGTAATGTCTCAGGACTGGATTTCTCAACTCTATAAAGCAACACTTGAAGCCGATGCTCAAGTTGTGATGCAATTAATTACAGAAATTCCCGATACCCAGATTTTTTTGATACAATCCTTAACACAACTGGCGCGGAAATTTCAATTTGAGCAGATAATTGAATTAACTGAGATTTTAATAAACTATGATTAACCCCAGTCCCAAGACCGTCAAAAAAAACAGACAAATTCCCCTGAGATTCGTGTTAATTATTCCCTTTGTCTTACAAATTGTAGGGGCCGTAGGATTAGTTGGTTATTTATCATATCGTAGTGGACAGGTGGCTGTTGAGAAACTGGCTGATAAATTGATGACACAGACCAGTAAGCGTATTGAACAACATCTTAATAGTTATTTAGGTAAAGCTCGAGAAATCAATCGCACCAATGTTGATGCTTTCGAGTCAGGAATATTGAATTTGAATGATTTTAATGCTATTGGAAAATACTTTTACCACCAGGTAAAAACCTTCAATTTTACGACAGTTGGTTTTAGTAAAGATAACGGAGCTTATATCGGTGTGAGTCGTCGCCAGATGAAGAATGCCAATGAGTTTGGACTTGATGAACGGTTATCTAATAACAGTGTACATCGTGTCTATTCAGTTGATAGCCAAGGTAATCGTCTTAAGGTTATAAAGTTAATTCCTAACAGTCCAACATCGATACCTCCAAAAAAATTTGCTTGGTATGTAGATGCCGTTAAAGCTGGTAAACCCATCTGGAGTTCTATTTATGGCTGGAATACTGGACATGACATTATCGCAATTGCAACCAGTACCCCCATCTATAGCCCAGAAAAAAAGCTACTCGGTGTGTTTGGTATTAATTTAGATCTATTGCTGATTAGTGACTTTCTAAAAACCTTAAGTAACGGACAATTAGAACATATCTTTATTGTAGAACCGTCAGGATTAATGATTGCTAGTTCTGACAATGAATCCCCTATTAATGAATCTCCGAGTTCTAAACCTGTTTATCGGGTCAAGGGTAACGTCACAATTACTCGACTGAATGCAGTTGATAGTCGTAACCCAATTATCCGTGAGGTAACACAGTATTTAATCCGAGAATTTGGCAGTTTACAGGCGATTAACAAGCCCCAATTACTCCGTCCTAAGATCGATCAAAATCCATTTGTTAGAGTGATTCCTTACCGGGATTCCTTGGGTTTAGATTGGCGTGTGGTCATTGTTGTCCCCGAATCAGAATTTCTAGCAGAAATTCAGGCGAATACCCAGATAACAATTTTCCTTTGTTTATTCACTTTAATCCTGGCGACTGGCTTAGGAATTATTACCTCAAATTTAATTGCTAAACCAATTCAGGACTTAAGTCAAGCTAGTCGTGCCATCGCTAGTGGTGAACTCGATCAGGTTGTAAAAATCAAAGGTATTTCTGAATTAAAGACTTTGGCAGATTCATTTAATCAGATGGCGATTCAGTTACAAACCGCATTTGAAACCTTAGAACATCGCGTCAAAGAACGCACGGCAGAATTAGCAATTGCCAAGGAAAAAGCCGAAGTTGCCAATCAAGCTAAAAGTAGTTTTATTGCGAATATGAGCCATGAATTAAGATCGCCTTTGAATGCAATTTTAGGCTTTTCTCAATTAATGGTCAGAAGCTCTAATCTTCCCTCTGACCAATATGAAAATGCCGGAATTATTTATCGCAGTGGTGACTATCTATTAACCTTAATTAATAATATTCTGGATTTATCCAAAATAGAAGCCGGAAAAACCAGCCTAAATCCGAGCAATTTTGATCTCTATCGGTTATTAGATGATTTAGAAGATATGCTGAATTTACGAGCCAGTAATGTCGGATTAAAATTAATCTTTCAACGGAGTGAAACTGTTTCTCGCTATATCTGCACCGATGAAGTAAAATTGCGTCAAGTCTTAATTAATTTACTCAGTAATGCCATTAAATTTACCCTAGAAGGAGGGATTACTTTAACGGTTTTTCAGGAAGAAGACTCAACGGATATTGTCATGATCAATTTCAAAATCCGCGATACGGGTGTAGGAATTGCCCAGGCAGAATTACCCACACTATTTGAAGCCTTTACCCAAACCCAGGCAGGAAAAGAAGCCCAAGAAGGCACGGGTTTAGGATTAGCAATTAGTCAGAAATTTGTGCAACTGATGGGGGGAGATATTACCGTAGACAGTCAACTCGGTCAGGGCACAACCTTCTCGTTTCAAATTCAAGCTAAGCCGGGTCAGAATATTAACGATGAATGCCTAAAAATCTCACAAAAAGTATTGGGTTTGGCTCCAGGTCAACCGACTTATAAAATTCTAACGGTTGATGATAAAGAAATTAATTGTCAATTATTAATTAAACTTTTAGAACCCTTGGGATTTGAAGTCAAAGTAGCAGAGAATGGAAAA
>DATNRE010000051.1:0-3066 GCA_036703685.1 Candidatus Obscuribacterales bacterium | reverse complement strand
CCAATGATTCTGGGCGATCCCTTAGAAATCCGACGAGTGGTCACAAATTTAGTTGGGAATGCGGTTAAATTTACGGATCGGGGGGTTGTAAAAATTCGTTTGCAGCGAAGCTCCGACCTTCAGTCGGAAAAAGTGATGATTTTGGAAGTTGAAGATAGCGGGATCGGCATCTCTACGGCGGATCAAGCGCTGATCTTTGAACGATTCCGCCAAGGGAATAATAAACGATCGGGGAGTGGGTTAGGATTGCACCTGGTTTCATTAATTGTAGAAGCCCATAAAGGCACAATTCAAGTGCAATCTCAAATCGGTAAGGGAAGTATCTTTAGGGTTTGTTTGCCAGTGGAAATGCCATAAATCTTAGGGATTTGTGATCACGGGCGACAACCTTTCACCTATACTAATAAGTTGCCCTGATTTAAACCTTAGTCTAGCTTTTATTAAGAGTCATGCGAACCCACTACTGCGGCAATCTACGATCAACCCATATTGGCGAAACTCTCACCCTCTGCGGATGGGTTGATCGACGCCGTGATCATGGGGGTGTAATCTTTTTGGATTTACGCGATCGCACGGGTATTGTTCAAATTGTCAGCGACCCCGAACGAACCCCCGACTCCTACAATATCGCTGAAACCCTGCGAAATGAATACGTGGTGAAAATCACCGGGCGAGTCTCCCAACGTCCTCCCGAGTCCCTCAACCCCAAATTAGCCACCGGGGAAATCGAAATTTACGCCGAACAGATTGAACTTTTGAATGGACTGGGAAAACAATTACCCTTTCAAATTTCCATCTCCGAAACCGAAACAGTTCGAGAAGATTTACGCCTGAAATATCGCTATTTAGATTTGCGTCGAGAACGCATGAGCCGCAATTTACATCTGCGCCATGGAGTGGTCAAAGCCATACGACGGTTTTTAGAAGATCAAGAACAGTTTATCGAAGTTGAAACCCCAATTTTAACCCGTTCTACTCCTGAAGGAGCGCGGGATTATTTAGTTCCGAGTCGAGTTAATCCTGGGGAATGGTTTGCCCTGCCCCAATCGCCGCAACTGTTTAAACAATTATTAATGGTATCGGGATTTGATCGTTATTATCAAATTGCCCGGTGTTTCCGAGATGAAGATTTACGCGCCGATCGCCAACCGGAATTTACCCAATTAGATATGGAAATGAGCTTTATGACCCAGGAAGGAATTCTGGCGTTAAATGAAGCCCTAGTTGCCCATATTTTTAAAACCGTTAAAGGGATTGAAATTCCCCATCCTTTCCCCCGTTTAACCTATAAAGAAGCCCTAGACCGTTATGGGAGTGATAAACCTGATACCCGCTTTGGTTTGGAGTTAGTAGACGTTTCTGATATTGTTAAAGATTGTGGATTTAAGGTATTTTCCGGGTCGGTAGCATCGGGAGGAATTGTTAAAATTTTACCAATTCCGGGGGGAAATAATGCGATTTCTAATATGCGAATTAAACCCGGTGGTGATTTGTTTAAAGAAGCCTGTGAAGCCGGGGCTAAAGGGTTAGCTTTTATCCGAGTTCGGGAGGATGGAATTGATACGATTGGCGCAATTAAAGATAACTTAACCGCCGAACAAAAACAGGAAATTTTAACCCGCACCCAGGCAAAACCCGGGGATTTACTCTTATTTGGGGCGGGAGATATTGCCACAGTTAATAAAACCTTAGACCGTTTACGTCTATTTATTGGGAAAGAATTAAAACTGATTGATCCGAGTAAAAATAATTTATTGTGGATTGTTGAGTTTCCGATGTTTGAATGGAATGCAGAAGAAAACCGCTTAGAAGCCCTCCATCACCCCTTCACGGCCCCCTATCCCGATGATATTCATGATTTATCCCAAGCCCGGGCGCAGGCCTACGATTTAGTCTTAAATGGCTATGAAATTGGCGGCGGAAGTCTGCGGATTTATAAACGGGAGATTCAAGAACAGGTATTTTCAACGATTGGATTAACGATGGAAGAAGCCTATAATAAATTTGGCTTTTTATTAGAGGCATTTGAGTATGGAACTCCCCCCCATGGTGGCATTGCCTACGGTTTGGATCGGTTAGTAATGTTATTAGCGGGAGAGGAATCAATTCGAGATGTGATTGCATTTCCTAAGACCCAGCAAGCGGGTTGTCTATTAACTAATGCTCCTTCTGGCGTGGATCAAAAACAGTTAAAGGAACTGCAAGTTGCTTCGACTTATAGCAAGGAAAAGGGAAGACCGGAATAGGGAATAGGTAATGGGTAATAGGTAATAGGTAATAGTAAAAAAGCACTCCTTGATCCCAATCAGGAGTGCTTTTTTAATAAAAGGGGAGGGAAACTATCAGAAATCTATCCGATAAAATTCACCTGATTTTAATTAGCTTTGGGATTAAATTCCCACTCGTAATCCGGCGGATTCTGGGTTATATCCTTCCATTTCTACGGGAACGGGTTTAACATTCCAGATTTCGTTGCAATATTCGCTAATGGTGCGATCGCTAGAGAATTTACCCATCCGCAGGGCATTGAGAATTGACATTCGCGTCCATTTTTTGGAATCTTGGAATGCTAGACTTACTTGTCGTTGACAATCAATATAGGATTGATAATCAGCGAACAGCATATATTCATCGTGGTACATCAAGGAATCCACCAAAGGTTTAAACATTTCTTGATCACCATGGGAGAAATAACCCGAGGAAATCCGATCCATAACCGCTTTCAATTCCGGGTTATGATTATAGTAATCGCTGGGTTTATAGCCTTTAGATTTCAAGTTATAAACTTCTTCTGCGGTTAATCCAAACAGGAAGAAATTCTCAAAACCGGCTTCTTCACGGATTTCAATATTTGCTCCATCCAGGGTTCCAATAGTTAAGGAACCATTCATGGCAAACTTCATATTTCCAGTTCCAGAAGCCTCTTTTCCAGCCGTTGAAATCTGTTCGGATAAATCCGCCGCTGGATAGATGCGTTGACCTAAAGAGGCATTAAAGTTGGATAAAAATACCACTTTTAAGCGTCCCCGGACATCGGGATCTTTATTCACAACTTCTGCCACCGCA
>DATNRE010000050.1:0-6726 GCA_036703685.1 Candidatus Obscuribacterales bacterium | reverse complement strand
TGAAACAACTGCGGGAGGCGTTCCTCCAGTTGCCGGGTGTTGCCCCAAATATTGGTGGATTTATTTCCCACCGGATGGATGAGGTGCTCTCTGGGGTGAGAAGTGCGATCGCTGTGAAAATCTTTGGGCCTGATTTGACTGAACTGCGAAGAATTGGCGAGCAGGTGCGGGATGTGATCAAACCCATTGCCGGGGTTGTAGACCTACAGCTTGAACCCCAACTGCCGATTCGCCAGGTACAAATTCAATATAATCGGCCTGCGGCGGCGACCTATGGATTGAGGATGGAGCAGTTATCACAGATAGTGGAAACGGCACTCAATGGTCGGGTTGTGTCCCAGGTTCCCGAAAACCAGCAACTTATTAATATTATGGTCTCACTACCAGAATCGGCTCGTAATAATTTAGATGCTATTCGGGCCATTCCCCTTTCTACCCCCACAGGTCAAATTATCCCCCTCGGTACAGTTGCTAACGTAGACTATGGTATGGGAGCCAATGTGGTCAATCGGGAGAATGTTTCCCGATTAATTGTAGTTTCAGCCAACGTTGCAGAACGGGATCTCGGTAGTGTAGTCGGGGATATTCAAGCTCAAATTCGGCAAAAAGTACAGTTACCCAAGGGCTATTTTCTCGAATATGGCGGACAGTTTGAATCGGAGCAAAATGCCACTAATAACTTACTGATTTATAGTATTTTGGCTGCGATTATCATTACCGTATTGATGTTCTTTTCTGTTAAATCCCTTCCCGCGACGATCGCCATTATGATTAATCTACCATTGGCAGTGGTGGGGGGTATTATTTCCATTGCTCTGACGGGCGGTGTGATTTCAATTGCTTCTCTAATTGGCTTTATTACTCTATTTGGTGTTGCCGTCCGTAATGGGTTGTTATTGGTGGATAACTACAATAACAAGTTCGCCCAGGGAATGCACCTGAAAGATGTGATTGTTAAGGGTTCCCTAGAACGAATTAATGCTATTTTGATGACGGCTCTCACCTCCGCATTAGGGATGTTACCCTTGGCGATCGCCAGTGGAGCCGGAAATGAAATTCTCCAACCCTTAGCAATTGTGGTGTTAGGGGGTTTATTTACCTCTACAGCTTTGACTTTGTTAGTGATTCCTGCCCTCTATGCTCAGTTTGGTAAACACTTGATGCCTCAAGAAAATGTTGCCTCCGTTGAGACAAGTTTTCCAATCAATAGGGAGCCCTAACTATCGATATAGCAGGGAACAGGCAAACAGGCAACAGGCAACAGGCAACAGGGAAGAAAAGAGTTAACCCTCTAGGTTTGGTTTGAGCATGAGTTTATGTCCTAACTACCAGGCGCGACTGCTATAGCGCTACGCGCTAGGGAACAGGGAACAGGGAACAGGGAACAGTAAGCAGTGAAAGGGTTTTAGAACTCAAAAGTGTCCTAACTGTAATGCGTAGCGCTATATAAGCTCCAAAAAATTAGTTTAATAACTGATTCAATGACGGCGAGAATGCTGTGTAAATACAAGAAGACTATAACCTTCGTAAACCTGCTAATAATCCTTGACAAACTCCAGTGAGAAAGTCTAAATCTAGGGTTTCTAAAGTATCTGTCGGTTGATGATACTGAGGATTCCTTAAATTAGCTGTATCTGTCACCATAATTGCTGAATATCCTAAATCCCAAAAGGGAACCTGATCACTGCGTCTGGTATCGGGAACTATCAAGCCACGGTTGGGAACAGGTAGCCATTGACAAGGGGTTTTTGTTTGGCGAATTGCGCGAGTAATTCTAATTAAATCAGGAATAGTTTTTAAGTTCCCAATTAAAGCGATATAATCCCCCGAATTAGGATAAAAATATTTTAATCCGGGGGGATAGCGTTGAGAATTAGGATTAGGATTACAATACCCTAACATTTCTAGGGAGAGCATCAAACGAATAGACTGATTTTGTTTTTTCAGGATTTGAGCATAATGTTGACTTCCTAGAAAACCATATTCTTCTAAATCAAAGGCTACACATTGAACCGGATATTTTAGGGGATGTTTTGCGATCAATGCGGCTAATTCTAATAAAACCGCAACTCCTGTACCATTATCATCCGCCCCAGGACACCCTGGCACGGTATCATAATGGGCCCCAATTAAAATAATAGAATTTTTTGATTGTGATAAAGCGGGTAAATTTAGAATCAAATTTTGATGGGTTTTTCCTCTTTGCTCAAACTCATCGGTGATCACAGTTCCCCATTGTTGGAGTTGTTGGCGAATATATTCACGCACATAAAAATGACCCTCAGAAGCCAAATAAGGGTCACGTTCTCTAATAATTTGTTGTAAATGCTCGGTTAATTCGGGTTTTAAATTTATGGTCATTAATTGATCTTAAAAAAAAATCTTAGATTCTATTTAAACATAAATTTAAAAAAAGTTTAAAAAATTTTGACAAAATTTAATATTTTAAAGCCCCAACAACTTTTGTTTTTATTCATGGATTTTTCTGTAATTTTATTCAGGATTGATACTCAAGTATGTTATGGTTGTATTCACGAAACTTTCTGTTCTGTTTCCTCGGGAATTCCATAAAATTCCGCATCTGCTCGATCTAATAAGTAAATAAAAGGTAAGGTGGCTAGGGAACAGGATTTCCAATGACTTTGGACGGGAGCCTGAAACATCTGACAGATTCCCCCTCGTCTTCCTTCGGGTTTGTAGTGAAGGCAATTACGACAATTCGAGGGAACTGAATTTTCCCTGTTCATGTTGAGTCATCCCAAATAAATAACTATACAAACTCAATTATGTAGGATTAATTCTTTTGACTTTGTTATCTAACTTACAGTTCACCTGTATTTTTGTTAAGTTTAATGAAGCTATGGACTACAGGGAAAATATTTCTCCAGCTAGTTGACAAAAATATCCTTTCAGGTGGAGAAAAAATTAAATAATATTTCCTAAAAAAAAATACAAAAATTTTGTTAACTATAGATTTTAATGCCAATCCCCGGCTAAAAGTTGACGCTTGACGGACAAATGTGTACAGTCAACAGTTACGAACTCTAAACCGTGATCTTTCATCTGTTGTTAAAAATGAGTTTATTGGCGAAAATTGAAGCAATTTTGTATTTAAAAGGTCAACCCCTTTCCATTACCGGACTAGCAGAATTAGCCGGATGCGATCGCACAGAAGTGGAAGAAGCACTAATTCAACTGATGTCTGACTATGCCCATCGGGATGGGGCCTTAGAAGTCGTAGAAACCGATTCTGGATATAGCTTACAACTGCGAGAAGCCTATCGGTCATTAATGCAAAGCCTAGTTGCACCGGAGTTAGGGGTGGGCGCATTAAGAACTTTAGCCGCGATCGCCCTCAAGGGTGGGATTACCCAAACCGATTTAGTAGAATTAAGAGGATCGGGAGCCTATCAACAGGTTCAAGAACTGGTAGAACTAGGATTTGTTCAGAAACGCAAACAAGCCACAGCCCGCTCCCATTGGTTACAAGTGACTAAAAAATTTCATCAATATTTCCAAGTCGATCAGCTTCCTCAACAACTTTCATTGAATTTTAGTGAGGATTTAGATTTACCCCTAGATGCCCCTTTACAGGTTCTCGACACAAAGCCTACGGGCGAAGCGTAAAAATAAGATAAACTATAGATAGCATAAGCATGATATAGAGACGCAGATCATGGTTTTTAACTCTGACTTCCTTAAATCTGATGTTCAAGAGACCGCCGAAAATCCGTTGTTGACCTACCTGCAAAGTCAACATCCCGATGTTTTGGCGACAGTTGCTCAGTCTGCGAGTTCGGAAATTAAAGAAATCATTAGTAGAAACGTCCAAGGGTTGGTTGGGGTACTCCCCTCCGATCACTTTGATGTGCAGATTTCAACCAACCGCGAAAACTTGGCCGGTCTGTTAGCATCGGCCATGATGACCGGTTACTTTTTACGTCAAATGGAACAACGGATGCACCTGGAAGAAAACTTATCCCGCACGGCGGGGATCGATCCCAAAACACCAGATTAATTATTGAATTCGCCTGCTAAGGCGGATTCTGGAAACACCGCAGTTTTAACCATTAGGGTTTGTCGTTGACCCTGGCGGTTAATTTCGATGGAGATTTCCTCCCCAACCGTTTTGGTCTGAATTTGTTCTTGGACTTGGGACGGAGTATTAACCGCAATACCGTTAATTTTTGTCAGGATATCCCCCTTGAGAATTCCTACCTGGGCCGCGGGGGAATCCTCCACCACCCGCACCACAACCACCCCGGTATCTTGGGTGAGATTAACTTCCAGTTGTTGATTAATTTCTGGTTTCACCGCCGGACTGAGTTCCACCATCTGTACACCCATATAGGGATGATCGGCTTTTCCTTTGGCAAACAGTTGACTGGCGATGCGGATAGCCGTTTCGATGGGAATGGCAAACCCTAACCCCTGAGCATTAGCCCGAATTGCGGTATTAATCCCAATTACATGACCTCGATCATTTAATAATGGCCCGCCCGAGTTCCCCGGATTAATCGCCGCATCGGTTTGAATAAAACGAACTCGTTTATCAGGAATTCCCACCTGGGTACTGGAACGATCTGTGGCGCTAATAATCCCAATAGTTACCGTATTATCTAATCCTAGGGGATTGCCAATGGCGATCGCCCACTGACCGGGAACCAAATGCTCGGAGAAACCAATGGGGGCCGTCGGTAACTGTTTCCCATCGATTTTCACCGCCGCCACATCGGTGATCGGGTCAACTCCTTTAACTTTACCTTCAAATACCCGACCATCTTTGAGGGTGACTTGTACCGTATCCGCCCCATCCACCACATGGGCATTAGTAATTACCCGACCATCGGAATGTAGAATAAATCCCGAACCTGTTCCCCGGCGGACTCGTTCTTCGGGCGTAGGGATTTGATTGCCAAAAAACCGTTTAAATAAAGGATTTTTAAACGCATCGGGTACATCCTGTGCGGATTTGCGAATCGCATCAATTCTAACCACCGTCGGGCCAACAATTTCGGCAGCGGCGGCAATAAAATTAGAACTACTGCGGTCAATCACCTGATCATCTGGAACTATAGGGGGAGAAACCGTAGGCATGGGTTTGACGATGGCGACCGTTGCCGATAATTGGGCCGGGTTATTGGTTTGGACATAGCGACTTCCCAGCCATCCACCACCGCCACCTAGGGAGACTAAGGCCAGGTATATCGTAAACTGTTTGAATGATAAATCCATCTTTGTTGCTGTGGTGGAAATCAGTTATCAGTTATCAGTAATCAATTATTAGTAATCAGTGAAAGAAATAAAATCAAGACTTCACTATCCGATTATAACGGTAAACTACCCATTGAGGTAATTACTGTTAACTCATCACTGACGGGGGAATCCCCCCTTAATCCGTTAGTTTCAAGTTAAATTTGATTAATAATTGATCATGTCGTTTGAACGTTTAAGAATATTATTATTGGGGTCGATGGTCAGTTTAATCGGGATATTGGCAAGTCCGAGGGTCTGGATAGATTCCGTAGAGGCTAATGAACCCTTTAACCCAGAAGCTCAAGAAGTTTGTCCCACCCCGGTATTATCCCGTTTAAAACCTCATCGAATTGCTCCCGGGGACACCCTCGAAAGTATTGCCCGCCAGTATAACCTGATTCCGGCAACCCTACTGGGGATCAATCCGATTTTACAACGGGGGCCCATTCCTATCGGACAGGAGATTTTAATTCCCCCCCATAATGGGATTCGGGTAGATATTCCCCCGGGTCGGAGTTGGCAGGAAGTGGTCAGGGCCTATAATGCCCGTCCTGACGTGGTTTTTGAAATCAATGGTTGTCAAACTCAACCAACGGCCCTATTTTTACCCGGTGTGAATTGGTCACCCAAGGGGCCCCCGACCGTGGCGGTCTTGGTATTACCCGGTTATCCGTTACCCCAACCCACAACCCTGCAAATGGGTTATGGTTGGCAACTGCATCCGGTTTCAGGTCGGGTAATATTTCACAGTGGTTTAGACTTGACAGCGACGGTAGGTACTCCGGTTTTATCGGTGGGGGTGGGAAAAATTGCCTTCGCCGGAGAGCGGGAGGGGTACGGAAAATTAGTTGTAGTTAATCATGGATCAGGAAAACAAACCCGTTATGCCCATTTGGACAGTATTGGGGTGAAACTGGGTCAATCGGTAAAGTTAGGGGATATATTAGGCACCGTGGGGACAACCGGACAACCGGATACGGATCAACCCCATCTTCATTTTGAAATTCGTTATAACTCCGATTTAGGATGGATTGCAGAAGATCCCAATCCTTATTTTCAAGTTAAACGATAAGGGGCAGGGACTGGGAGCTTTCACCGCTTATTTAGGGGCCATTCCCTACTTCTGAGAGTTTTGATAAGATAGAAACACAACTCTAGGATGAGGAAATCATAAACTTCATGTATAAGCGTCCCTATCAACAAATAGACTCAACAGAGATTACCCGCCGGGCTGCCGATCTCGTCAGTGCTGCCTCTAATCGCTATCGGATTACAGTACAAGTCGCCAATCGGGCTAAACGGTGTCGGTATGAAGACTTTGATAATGGGGATGAAAACACGATTAAACCTGTTTTACGCGCAATTATTGAAATGTCCGATGAACTAAACCAACCGCAAATTATCGCGGATCGTTAGATCGGTGAGTTGCATTATCGGGAGTCTTTCACACTTTCGGTGAATCGGCTATAC
>DATNRE010000049.1:0-7783 GCA_036703685.1 Candidatus Obscuribacterales bacterium | reverse complement strand
CAAACTTTAATAACTTTTAAATCCTGATTAAAAGTATAGACAACTCGATAGTCACCGACTCTCAACTTAAAAAAGCCTGCTAGATTAGCAGTTAAAGGTAGAGGAGTAATTTGTTCAAAGTTTTCCGCTAACCAGTTAATTTTACTTTTAATTCGCTTTTGGATAGGTGAATTAAGTTTTTCTAATTTCCCCAAAGCTTCACCTGTCCAGTGGATAGAATAACTCATTAATAATCACAGCCTAACTTTTGATAAGTTCTTCAGCAACTTCTTGATTTTCTGAGGGTTGAGACTGGATCATTTCTTGCAATTTCTGTTTAACTTCTGGTTTCACATTTAACTCCACATCAGGATCACCAAAATATTCCTCTAAGCATTGCTCAACGGTGTGCCGAATTAAATCTTGAAGTTGTTCTACAGTCAGATTACTTACTAACATTGTTAATCCCCAGATTCTCAACTGTTTAAATTAATTATATCAAAACCAAACAAAAGATTAAAATAGGCAAAAGAAGAATATTCTCCTTTTGCCCAATCCCAACTAAATGAATATAAAAAAAGGCAGTTTTAGCCCGCCAGAAATCAGTTATTCGGTTAAAGAATTATCTTGTTTCCGTGTTTGTTTCTGACGTTTCCGGTTAGCCAAACCCGCTTCCACAGGGAAACCAACCACAGGAATTACCTGGTCTTGACGTTCTGCTTCTAAACGTTTTAGTTCAGTGTAATCCACCCAATTAATACAATTGACCGGACAAGTATCAATCGCTTCCTGTATTAACACGGATGTATCGCCATCCTGTCTAAATACCCGCGCTCGACCATAATCTTCTTGAATAAAAAAAGTATTACGAGCGACGTGGGAACAGTGTTTACAACCGATACAGGTGAGTTCATCCACATAAACCCCTTTTTGTCGTAATGCACCGCCGAGTTCCGGTTCAAACCCCGAACGTTCCGGTGCATTTCGCAAAAATCCGCCGAGTTCCGGTTCTAACCCAGAACGCTCGGATGCGGGATCACTTAGCGATACAGACCCATCAGACATTAGGCACTCCAGCGTTGTAAAACTAAGCGGATGGAACCATCTTGATGATTTTGTTGTTGGGCAACCTGAAACCCTTGTTTGGTGGTTTCATTAACAACGGTGTGGTAAGCATAGCGTTGAGTGATTTTGCTCAAAAACCGATCAACGGGAACTGCTTGTTGCCAAAATTGTAAATCCGCAACAAACTCATATTCTTGGCCATTCCAGGTAAAACCTAAGTCATAACCGTTGTCTTGTTCAATGACGACTTGAGCAGGACGGGTTTGACCTTGATAACCGCGAACCTCTTTAGGCCCAGCTTTCCAGTCAATGCCCAGATCACTTAAAGCAGTTTCTAATGAGGTCAGATTCCGAATTTGGGTCTTGATTTGGCTAAAGTGTGACATAGTTAGCTATTTTTAACGAGATTTTCAGTGAACTCAAAAACAGAATTTACCAATGGCTCGAACCGACTTGGGTTGTCGCGGTCTTGGATTGTTGTTGGGTACGGGCGTAATACTCAGAAGTGGCCTCCTGAGTCAGCACAATACCTAATTCGGCTTCGAGGGCGGCGGTTACTTCCGCACAGGAAGACCCAACAATGCCAGTAACTTTCTCCTGCACACGGCCATCTGGATAGATGATGAATTCTAAGGTTTCCATAATGCTAGGGGAATGGCGAGGAAATACACCGACGGTTGACTGTTCAGCGACAACTGACAACTGATGATCCTTTTGTTGATTAAGGTTTGACTCGAAATGTCCGTACATCAATTTTGACGAATGGAGTCAAAAAGAGTCACAACTTAACAAAAGTTATTAATATTTGCAGCAGTAGGACAATTATATGTTAAGTTTATCCTAAATTTACAATCCCAGTCTTAATAAAATCCTCAGAAACCTTTATAATCTGGGGAGGACTGTTGATGAGCTTTTTTCTAAGCCTCCGCAATTGATTATTAAGAGAATTTGATCTAATCTTTGATAAATACCAATAATCCCAACATTTATGCAGCTTGCTCCCAAACCTCTAACCGACGAAACCTTAACCCCACCCCCAACCGAAACGATTATTTTAGATGTGTCCCAGATGCAATGTGCGGGTTGTGTGAAAGCGGTGGAACGTCAACTGCTACAACAGTCGGGGGTGATTTCTGTTTCTGTGAATTTAGCGACGGAAGTGGCCAGGGTTGAATGTATCGCCAACCAACTCAACCCGGAAAATCTGGCTGAAATTTTAACTAATAGCGGGTTTCCCACCCAACTCCGTAATTTAACGTCTTCATCTACGGAGAAATTAAAGGATTTACAAGACCGACATCGCCAGGACATGGGAAAACAAATTCAACGGATTGTTACCTGTGGTCTGTTATTATTATTATCCAGTATTGGACATTTACATCATTTTGGCTTTCCCCATATTCATCTATTAAGTAATATTTGGTTTCATTGGGGACTCGCTACTATTGCCCTATTATTTCCCGCCCGTTCTATTATTATTGATGGCGGACGTAGTTTATTAAACCATTCCCCCAATATGAATACCTTGGTGGGACTGGGAACAGTTACGGCCTATTTAACCAGTTTTGTTGCCCTCTTATTTCCCCAATTGGGTTGGGAATGTTTCTTTGATGAACCGGTCATGTTATTGGGGTTTATTTTATTAGGAAAAACCCTAGAACAGTACGCAAGACAAAGAGCCGCCACCGCCTTTCAATCTTTAATTGCCTTACAACCGACTACGGCCCGTTTAGTTGCACGTCAATCTCAGGATAGTGGAATTTTAAATAGTGTAGAAATTCCTGCCGAACAAGTGAAAGCGGGGGAATGGTTACAAGTTTTACCCGGGGAAAAAATACCCGTGGATGGAGAAATTCGGTTCGGGACAACCACCGTTGATGAGTCAATGTTAACGGGGGAATCAATGCCGATTTTAAAACAAATTGGGGATGATATTTCGGCGGGAACAATTAATCAAACGGGGGTAATTTTAATCGAAGCAACCCGCACGGGTTCCGATACTATTTTAGCCCAAATTGTACAATTAGTAGAAACGGCCCAAACTCGCAAAGCCCCGATTCAGAAATTAGCCGATATTGTCGCGGGATATTTTACTTATTGTGTCATGGGTTTAGCGGGTTTAACCTTTATATTTTGGTATGGGTTAGGAACTCGAATTTGGCCGGATGTGATTCCATTAGCCGGAATAGAAATAGCCACAAATGCCCCTTTATTATTAAGTTTAAAATTAGCGATCGCCGTATTAGTAATTGCCTGTCCCTGCGCCTTGGGATTAGCCACACCTACGGCTATTTTAGTCGGTTCGGGCATGGGGGCGGAACGGGGATTATTAATTAAAGGTGGGGATATTTTAGAACGAGTCCATCAACTGAATACCGTTGTTTTTGATAAGACAGGAACCTTAACCACCGGTTCTCCCCGAGTCACAGATTGTATGACTATTTCTGAGTTATCTCCCCAACATATTATTCAATTAGCGGCAACGGTA
The DNA here is from genome assembly GCA_036703685.1 of Candidatus Obscuribacterales bacterium. Classification (GTDB taxonomy): domain Bacteria; phylum Cyanobacteriota; class Cyanobacteriia; order Cyanobacteriales; family Microcoleaceae; genus Planktothrix. The sequence goes on along the minus strand of DATNRE010000049.1, from coordinate 4,251 downwards.
GAACAGGGTTCAAATCATCCGATTTCTCAAGCTATTTTAACGGAAGCCAAAGAGCAAAATTTATCGTTATTAATCGGATCAAATTTTCAAACCGAACCGGGTTTAGGGGTTTCGGCGATCATAGAGAATCAAACTATATTTGTCGGCAATTTAGCTGGGTTAATCGAACACAAAATTAACCCTCCTGAAACCTTACCGGAATTTTTAGGAAAAACCCTAGTTTATGTTGCCATTGAGGGTGAAGTGGTCGGGTTAATAGCCATGAGTGACCCATTAAAAGATGATGCTCAATTAACAGTTAAACAGTTAAAAAATATGGGGTTACGGGTAATTTTATTAACGGGCGATCGCCAATCCGTTGCCAATGCGATCGCCCTGGAGTTAAACTTAAACTCAGAGGATATTTTTGCCGAAGTCCGACCGGAAGGCAAAGTTAATCTCATTCAAACTTTACAACAACAGAATCAAGTTGTGGCAATGGTGGGAGATGGTATTAACGATGCACCCGCCTTAGCGCAAGCAGATATTGGAATTGGGTTACAAACCGGGACAGATGTGGCGAATGAAACCGCAGATATTGTGTTAATGCGAAATTCCTTAATTAGTATTGTTGATTCTATCCAATTAAGTCGCGCCACCTTTAATAAAATTCGTCAAAATCTATTCTGGGCATTCGGTTATAATATATTAGCAATTCCTCTGGCGGCGGGGTTTTTATTGCCTCAATTTGGCATATTATTAAGTCCTTCCACTGCGGGTGCTTTAATGGCATTAAGTTCCGTTACTGTTGTCACCAATTCCTTACTATTACGTCGTCAAGTTAAACGTTGTTGTGCTTAAGCACAATCTTTATAGATGTAATAGATAAAGACTAAATCACAATATCTAAAGAAACCCGAATATCTTCCAATGGTTTTTCCCAGAGACTATTCCATTGAATTCCAAATAGGGGTTTAGCTTTTTTTCCCATAGTCCATCCCTTCGCCAAAGCATCCATAATTGATTCACAAAGCTCCATTTCTTCAATTGCAGTCTTGAGTAAATTTTTAGATAGGAGTGATAAAAATAGACGGTCATGATTTAACTGCGCTACACAAAAAGCTTGTAATTTAACCTCACCTGGCTTATCAGTATCGCTACCCGTTATAATGTGCCAGATATCATGGGTTTCACCAATATGAACTCCTAAATAAGAGAAGTCATGATCTCCTATTTTTTCAACGGGAACAGGTTTTAAATTATTCTTTATCATTCTATCAGAATAAATGTAACCCAAAGTATTTTTAGGTAACTCATGAAGCTGCTCTAAATCAATATTTCCTAAAAGGGGACGTTCTTTAAATGCCCATTCACCTTGAGGCGTTTGACGAAGAAAATTGACAATCTGTTCTAAAGTAGAATCATCATTAAGTTCTTTAGAAAGTTTTCCAATTCCTGAAAAATCCCCATAAGGAGCTTTAACAATAGCTAAAAAACCATCAAAAATTGCTGCCTGTTTATCTTGAGTCATTGTATTTCAGTAATATTCGTAATTTTATTTACCCTGAACAATCAACACCGAACAGGGTGCATGATGAACAACATGATAACTCACACTGCCTAAAATTGTCTCGGTAATTGCCGTTCTTCCCCGTCTTCCCATCACAATAATATCAGCATTCCAATCCTTTGCCACCTGACAAATTAAACGCCCGGCATTCCCTTCTTTCCAATCCCATTCTGCCTTAATTCCAGCCTGAATAGCCAGGTTTTCTAACCCCGTTAACCATAGGCGAACTCGTTCTAAATCCTGTTGTAACTGCTCTTGAATCAATTGATAATGCTGAATAATTTGATCCACCTGCACACTACTATAACTATAACTTTCCGGTTCATGGAGAGTTAAACGATGAAAAATCATCAACCGTGCCGATGATTTCTGAGCTAATTCTAACGCCTTTTCAAACACGGTTTGACTTTGTGCCGATTGGTCAACCGCAACTAAAATTCTTTGATAACTCATATTCCGTTGTTGCGCTTGAGCGCATCTTAGACTTAATATTATACACCAACAAACCGGGCTTATATAAACCCGGTTTATCCCTAATTAACTTTGAGTTACAACTTCTTTTTCCTTCGCTAAAAACTTCTCTAATTCTGTTAACGCATCCGCATCCATTTTGGTTTGCATCGGACAGAATTTCGGCCCACACATCGAACAGAATTCGGCTGTTTTATAGATATCTGCGGGCAGGGTTTCGTCGTGATATTCCTTCGCCCGTTCGGGGTCTAAGGATAACTCAAATTGACGATTCCAGTCAAAGTTATAACGAGCTTCTGATAACTGATCATCCCGATCCCGGGCTCCCACCCGATGACGGGCAATATCGGCGGCATGGGCGGCAATTTTATAGGCAATTAACCCATTTCTGACGTCTTCTGCATTCGGTAAACCCAGGTGTTCTTTTGGCGTCACATAACATAACATCGCTGTTCCGTGCCAACCCGCGATCGCAGCCCCAATAGCTGAGGTAATATGATCATAACCGGGGGCAATATCTGTTACTAACGGCCCCAAAACATAGAAGGGAGCTTCAGAACAATCCTCCATCTGTTTTTTAACATTAAACTCAATTTGATCCATGGGAACGTGACCCGGCCCTTCTACCATCACCTGAACATCATGTTCCCAGGCGCGACGGGTTAATTGTCCCAGGGTTTTGAGTTCGGCCAATTGAGCATCATCAGACGCATCGTGGGTACAACCCGGGCGCAGAGAGTCCCCTAAACTAAAGGAAACGTCGTATTTTTTGAAGATTTCAATAATATCGTCAAAATGGGTATAAAGGGGATTTTGTTTGTGATGATGGAGCATCCAACGGGCAATAATTCCGCCCCCCCGAGACACAATTCCAGTAATTCGACTTCTGACTAAGGGCAGATATTCAATTAATAAACCCGCATGAATCGTCATATAATCCACACCCTGTTGGGCGTGTTTTTCAATAATATGTAGAAAATCATCGGGGGTAAGATTTTCAATTGTGCCGTGAACACTTTCCAACGCTTGATAAATTGGAACTGTGCCAATGGGAACCGGAGAAGCGTTAATAATAGCGGTACGAATGATGTCTAAATCCCCCCCTCCGGTGGATAAATCCATTACCGTATCCGCGCCATATTTGACAGCTAAATTGAGTTTAGCCACTTCTTCTTCTAAGTTAGAAGAATTAGGAGAAGCGCCAATATTAGCATTAACCTTACATTTAGAAGCAATCCCAATTGCCATCGGTTCTAAATTGGTATGATTAATATTAGCAGGAATAATCATCCGTCCCCGTGCCACTTCTTCCCGAATCAACTCAACTGGTAAATTTTCCCGTTGAGCCACATAGTTCATTTCTTCGGTAATCACGCCTTGGCGGGCGTAGTGCATTTGGGAAACGTTGCCCTGTCCACGCCGTTTGGCGACCCATTCTGTCCGCATTTTGATTTTCCTCGTATTAACAGCTTCCCTCCGCCGGTACTAGCCGGACTCAGGTTCCAAGGGTGTTTTTCTCAGCCTGAACCTAGCAGGCACCCCTAGCTTATTAATTGAAAATGGTATCACAGTTTTTGTTAATTGGGGAAAAATTAATCAAATAGGACTTACGCAGGTCGCGCGAGAAACCGAGTTTTTTAGAGAATATCTGGGTCACAAGGAAATATTTTCGGAAAAAACCCCGGTTTCTTTGGTTGTTGTTAATTAATTGATGGTGCGTGCACGGAGCTTACGCACCCTACTTAAAGTTTCTAAGATTATCCATTGCGGTTTTATACCTATCCTCATTACCTTGTTGTCGATACAGTTGCGCCGCTGTTTCCCAGTCTCCCCTCGCTTTTCGTTTATCTCCAACCATATACAAAGCAACACCCCGATTGAGGTAAGCATCAGCATGATTAGAATCAATTTTAAGAGCCTTATCGTAATCAGATATCGCCCCTTGATAGTCTTTTAAATTCTTGCGAGCCTGACCCATATTGTAGTAAGCAACAGCATAATTAGGATCAATTTTAATAGCCTTGTCGTAATCGGATATCGCCCCTTGATAGTCTTTTAAATCATAGCGAGCATTACCCCGACCTGCGTAAGCCTTAGCATGATTAGAATCAATTTTAAGAGCCTTATCGTAATCGGATATCGCCCCTTGATAGTCTTTTAAATCATCGCGAGCATTACCCCGATTGACGTAAGCAGCAGCAAAATTAGGATCAATTTTAAGAGCCTTATCG
>DATNRE010000048.1:0-16237 GCA_036703685.1 Candidatus Obscuribacterales bacterium | reverse complement strand
GGTATCAGTATCCGTAATATTAGCCACCACTCCTAAAATATTTCCCGTTGTCGTTTGACGAATAATTGTTCCTTGAGATGCTCCCGTTGCGAGTTGTAAATTAGCAGTTTGATCAAAAGATTCTAAGGTTAATTCCTGTGAATTAAAGTTAGCAATAATCACAATTTTATCTCCTTCGGTGGGGTTGAAATCCGTGATCAAATCGGCTTCTGTGAAGTTTAGGGGAACTTCTGAAGCATTTGCACCTAAAATAAAGGTATCCGCATCCGCACCCCCTGTAAGCTGATCAAAGTCTAAATCTCCAACTAAAATATCCCGCCCATTACTTCCAATTAAAATATCTTTTCCTCTCCCTCCTCGGAGTAGGTCATCTCCATCTCCTCCGATTAATAAATCATCGTCACGATTCCCATTAATTACATCATTTCCCCCATCGCCATTGAGGGTATCATTTTCCTGACCGCCTCGGAGTAAATCAATTCCTTCGGCGCCGGATAATTGATCATTTCCAGTATTCCCATTCATAACATCGGTTTGATTAGAACCCACTAAAATATCATCCCCCGCTAAAGCGAGAATTCCTGCGGGATATTCTATTGTCCATTCGGGTAAAACTAACCCGGTGGGTTGTTGGGAAATCGTCAAAAAATTGGTGGGTGCTAAGATATCAATATCATCGGTTAAAACAAATAATTGAGAAGATTTTCCCGATAACTCCGTTAAGGTTTTATAACTACTTAAACTATTAATATCTTCGAGAATTAGACTCGGTTTCACTTCCAAAGTAGGGGCGGTGTTGAGGGTGATTTGGGGGTTTTGTTCTAATAATTTACTGACCCAAGGTTCCGCAATGGGGAGAATGGTGTTAAATAGGGGTTCATACTGGGGAAAGAAGGTAAAAACAACGGGTTTAGCAATGGGAACAACAACATTGCTAACGAATTTAATAATTTTGTTAAACATAGGGCAAAAATTTCAAGTGAAAATCATGAATTCTGCTTTTTGATTTTGCACTGCAATTTTCGATCATTCAGGATGTTTTTTGACTGGGGTGCAGAACAGCTACCCCAGCCTTCTATGATGGGTAATATTAAGTAAATCTTGACTTTGATTATTCGGTTTCTGAACTATCCTCTTGACTAAACCATAATAACCGCATTCCTAACACCGCAAAACCGATGGCGGCTGCTATTTTAACTAAATGGGTGGGTAGAACTTCTGCCACTCCTTGTCCGACTATGACACCCAGGAAACTGGCTAATAATAAGGCTCCGGCCGTACCGAAAAAGATCGCCCGAGGGGATTTGGTTGTGCCACTAAGGGCGATCGCGGCTACTTGACTTTTATCTCCTAATTCCGATAGAAAAACCGTCACAAAAGTCAATCCCAAAAGTTGAAAATCCATAGATTTAAGCCTAACTAATTTAGTGTAGAACTTCCCAAAATAATAGAACAGAAATCAACAATAAACTGCTCCCCGCAGCGATTTCTAAGGTTCGAGGTGAAATCCGAGAGGCTAACCATTGTCCGACTAAAACCCCTAGGAAACTTGTTAACACTAATGCGCTTCCCGCCCCGGCAAAAACTATCCAAGGATGATGGGATTCGGCGGTCATTAATAGAGTAGTGAGTTGGGTTTTATCTCCAATTTCTGCTAGAAAAATAGTAATGAATGTGGAAACGAAAATTTTCCAAGTATTCGGTTTGGCTGAATCTTGCTGTTGATTAGCGCTCGCAGATATATGACTAGCGGGATCTTTCTGAACTTCAATCAGGCTTGGGGGTGAACTCATGGGTTGACGGGTGGGGTAATATGAAAACTATATCATAATCTTTTCATATTTCACCCCATCCGTAATAAAAAACTAGGACAGTCCCGAGGATTCATACCCAACCGATTGATTAAAACGCTCGATTTCCGGGGAATCCTCCCCATAAACTCCTTCAATTTGTTGTTGACAACAATCAATGGCAAAATCGTTTAATTCTTCCGGTTCAATTCCATATAATTCTTGAAAAACATCCGGTTCAACTCGACAAAATCGAGGTCGCTGATCATAAATTTTGCATTCTTTGGTTTCAGAATCAAAATTAATACACCATCCATCTTCCCCGACTAAACTTAAATAGAGTTTTAGGTCTTCTGGGGCTAAATATTGATCTAATTCGGGACGTTCACTGGGGTCAAGATGACAGCACGCCCCGCAGTTTTTGATACAAAGCCAAGTGGTCATGATTCGGGTTTAGATTCGGGCTTATTTTTGCTCAGGATCAGAGGTATCAGGTTTAACCGATGGGGGAGAGATGATTTCCTCTGGAGGAGTTTCAATTTCAGAAACTGTAATAACTTCCTCAACCGTTTCTGATTCTAAATTATTAGTTTCAGAGGATATTTTTTCTGTCACAGAGTCCTGAATTTCCTCAACTATAGGATTAACGTCTTCTGTGATTATTTCCGCAACAACTTCAACCTGGGGAGTAACAATTTGTTCAAAGGGTGAAGGGGTAGATTTTTCAATTTCTTCTGGGGTTTCAGGTTCACTAACAACATTTTCTGGAGGGGAAATAGTCTCAACAACTGTTGTTTCGAGATCCTCAAATCCAGCAAATTCCCCATCCGTCGCCACCGTTTGACTATCCTCTACAACCGTTGAAACGGGGGAAATGGGTGCAGGTGCGGGGGATTGTTTGGGTTTTTTATTAAATAAACCCGTTAAATTACCTATTAAACCCGATAGGGTTCCAGCGATCGCGGGTATAGATTTTTTGGATTTAGAATCGGTTTTTGGGGTCTTTACCTTGGGAGTAACGGCGGGTTTGGCCGCTTTGACCTGGGGTGTTTTGATGGGGGTGTCGGAAATCTGGGGGGTTGGTTGAGTCACCGACGGTGTTTCTGCAACTTCCGGTAGATTCTGTTCTGGGGTTAGGGGGGGGATCGGAGGTTCCTCGACAATTTCTGGAGATGGGGAAATAGCCTCGGGTTCGGGTTGTTCCGGGGTTTCTACAGGGGCTTTATCCCTGACTGAGTTGTTCTGGGGGACGGGTTCATGGGTAGCCACAATATCCGGTACAGGTTCACTGAAAACCACCGGGGACTGACCCCCCAGCAATCCATTCAGTCGTTGTTTTACCTTCGGCGGAATGGGAGTTTGTGCCGTGACGGGGGTTGCGGTTCGTCGTAGGGTCAGGGCTTCCCAGCCAAACCAAACCAACAGGGACACGCCCGCCACCTGACCTAAAAGTACGGCCCCAGTAATTCGTCCCGCACAGGCCCACAGAATCAGGCCATAAAACAATCCGACTCCACTCCAGACGAAATCACTTTTGCGATGAACTTCTGGAAAAAAGAAGGCGGCCATATAAAGGCCAAAACTTGCTAAACCCACGGCGATCGCCAGAATATATGCCAGCATTTTTCCCTCTCAATCTATCAAAAAACCTCTATTCCGTTATTTTACCGTTAACGGTTGACGGTTAGCCATTCAGGTGTTGAGATTAGCCCTGCACGGTTTGTGATTTGGATCATTAATCCCCTGTGAATTTTATCACTTATGGACATTGTAAGGAATCATACGGAAAAGAAACGTCGTCTCATTAATATATATACAGATACAAAATAGGGTGCAGCCAGATTTTTTTGAGGTGGGAGTTAATTATGTTAGAAAAACTATTGTTGGCAGCCTTTATTACGTTGTCCCTACATTTGCAAGTGAGTGTGAACTGGTTGGGCTCTAAACCAATGTCCTTAACGGGATTAGGCTCTCCAATGCCCATAGAAAAAATTGTTCTTTCTCAAGAATTGACCAAGTAGATTCGCTTAACCTAGGCTGTTTTTAGGGAAAAAACAATCCCTCTATCCCCTAGATGGAGGTTCCCTAATTATTGATTTCTGTTTTATGAAATTTTTCTCATCAAGAGTTAATTGAAAACTTAGTATAAATCGTTAGGGGAGAGGGAACAGGGAATAGGGAACAGGGAACAGGGAATAGGGAATAGGTAATAGGTAATAGGTAATAGGTAATGCGTAGCGATATATTATCGGTTTTGGGACATATAACAACAAAAAACAAAAGAAATTTGTAGGGTGCGGAAGCTCCACACAATCCCACAAATACTTATTGATTAATTCATGATTTATTTAAAGAATGCGATCGCTTCTTTTAACGCCACAATAAAAACATCAATTTCTTGTTTAGTATTGTAGAAATATAAACTGGCTCGGGCCGTGGAATTTAAGCCTAAATAACGGTGTAAAGGTTGGGTGCAATGATGTCCTGAACGAATTGCCACCCCGCCATCATCTAACAGGGTTGATAAATCATTAGCATGAATTCCATCCACACTAAAAGAAGCTAAGGCGGCTCTCCCTTCTCCCTTAGCATTGGGTTGGGGGCCATAAATTTTTAATTCGGGAATTTCTCGCAATCTTTCAAATAAATAAGCCGTTAATTCGTGTTCATAATCGGCAATTTTATCGATGCCAATTGACGTTAAATAATCAATTGCTGCCCCTAAAGCGATCGCTTCTCCAATAGCTGGAGTTCCGGCTTCAAATTTATGGGGTAATTCCCCCACGGTGAAATGATCTAAAAATACCTCATCAATCATTTCTCCCCCTCCAAAAAAGGGCGGCATGGCTTCTAATACCTCTAATTTGCCATATAAAAAACCAATTCCTGTGGGTGCACACATTTTATGACCCGATGCCACCAACCAATCACAATCAATTTTCTGCACATCTAGGGCGGTATGGGGCGCACTTTGGCAGGCATCAATTAATACTTTTGCCCCGTATTGATGGGCAATTTTAGTAATTTCTTCAATGGGATTAATACACCCTAATGTATTAGAAATATGAACAATAGAAACTAATTTAGTTTGGTCTGAAATTAAGGTTTTAAATTGTTCTAAATCAAATTCTTGAGTTTCTGTTAACTCAACAAATTTAATCACCGCTCCGGTTTTTTTTGCAACCATTTGCCAAGGAACTAAATTACTATGATGTTCCATGACACTGAGAATAATTTCATCTCCTGCTTTTAAAGTATTTAAACCCCAGGAATAGGCTACAATATTAATAGCTTCACTAGCATTACGGGTATAAACAATTTCTTTATAGGATTTAGCCTTAATAAATTGGGCAACTTTTAACCGGGCAGCTTCGTAGGTATCCGTCGCTTTTGCACTTAACGCATGAACCCCTCGATGCACATTAGAATTATAATTTCGATAATAGTCTTGCAGGGCATTTAATACCGCTAAAGGTTTTTGAGAAGTTGCCGCATTATCTAAATAAACTAAGGGATGACCGTTGACTTCTTGGTGCAAAATCGGGAAATCTTGACGAACAATTTCAGCCAGGGTTTTTTCTTGAGTTAAGACCATTTTAAATATCCTTTTATACAATTAATCACTCTTTACGTTGTTGGGCTTTAGCCCACTCTTTTTAGGGTTAAAACCCAACAACGGTTAACTAAAGTCAGTGCGACAGGAAACACAACGGGATAAAATTTGGGTTAATGTGGGTGATGGTAATTGACCTAAAATTTCTGCCGCAAAAGCATCAATTAACAGGTGACGACTCATCTGTTCACTTAACCCCCGACTCCGCAAATAAAAGACTTCATCTTCTTCTAATTGACTGACGGTGGCACCATGGGAACACTTAACATTATCCGCCACAATTTCTAACTGGGGTTTAGTGTCTATTCTTCCTTTTGAAGATAGCAATAAATTCCGACTCAGTTGATTAGCATTGGTAAACTGTGCCGTTTGGGGTACAAATACTTTACCATTGAAAATTCCATGGGCCTTGTCGTCAATAATACATTTATGCACTTGATTAAATGTACCGTGCTGATGATTGAGCATCATCGAACTGTGGGTATCAGCTAACTGTTGACTCCCAATTAAGGTTAATCCATTTAGGGTTGTTTCCGTCCCTTCTCCCCGTTGATAAATCTCTAAATTATGGCGAGAGAGTTTAGCTCCTAAACTAATTGCATGGCAAGTATAACGACTATTTCGAGCTTGGAAAACCGCGTTTTTACCAATATGAAATGCCGACCCAGACCCCCGTTGTAGGCGGGTATGATTAACTTGGGCATTTTCTTCTAGGTAAATTTCCGTGACCGCATTCGTAAAATAGGGTTGAACTTTTACCCGATCAGAACATCCTAAAATCTCAGCCGTGGCATAATGTTCAATTAAAGTGATTGAACTGCCCGTTTCCGCGATAATTAGCGCACGGGGTTGATTGATTACCGGAATATTATCCGGTAGGGCAATAAATAATAAATGAATCGGGTCTTCAATGATTTGATTTTTTTCTACCCAGATGACGGCTGCATCCTTTAACCCGGTGGAATTGAGAGTTGCAAAAACGTCTTGATTTCCCTGTTGTTGACTGAGATAGTGGGGAAGACGATCTCTAAAATCTTCGGGAAGTTCTGCTAAATTCCCAATAAAAATACCCTCGGGAATTTCTGTAATATCAGACAGATGGGGGGCATAAATGCCATTAACAAATACTATCCGTTTGTGTTCAGATTCGGGTAAGATTAAAGAAGCGATCGCTTGATTTTCTAACGGAATCAAACGAGCCGATTGAAAGCGATGGGCTAATAAAGGAGATAAATCGGTAAACCGCCATTCTTCATCCCGTTTGGTGGGGATTTCTAATTCCTTAATCCAAGTTAAAGCATGATCCCGAATTTCTTGCAATTGACCGGACATTTGAGCGGGAAGTTGCGGTTCAGAAAGTCCGTCTTGAACTTGTTCTAACAGATGGTTTAAATAGGAAACTTCCTGTGTTTCTGTGATGGTATTATTAGTCATTACACCCCCACCATGGACGCAGCCACAACATTATCATAACCCTGTTCTTCTAACTCTAAAGCCAGTTCTTTTGTGCCTGTTTTAATAATCCGTCCTTCCGATACAACATGAACAAAATCCGGCACAATATAATCCAGTAACCGTTGATAATGGGTAATCAATAATAGGGCGTTATTTTCATTCGCTAATTGATTCACTCCACTGGCAACAATTCTCAACGCATCAATATCTAAACCCGAATCAGTTTCATCTAAAATCGCTAATTTAGGCTCTAATAACGCCATTTGTAAAATTTCATTGCGTTTTTTCTCCCCACCGGAAAAGCCTTCATTCACACTGCGTTCTAAAAATTCATCCCGCATTTTTACAATATCTAGTTTTTCTCGGACTAATTCATCAAAATCAAAGGCGTCTAATTCTTCAAGTCCTTTATGTTTTTGATGGGCATTATAGGCAACCCTCAAAAAGTCTAAATTACTCACCCCCGGAATTTCAATTGGATATTGAAACGCCAAGAAAATCCCGGCTAAAGCTCGTTCTTCCGGTGCTAATTCTAATAAATCTTGCCCTAGAAAGGTAATTTCGCCTCCGGTAACTGAGTAGCTAGGATGCCCACTCAATACCTTGGAAAAAGTGCTTTTTCCCGAACCATTTAAACCCATAATGGCATGGATTTCTCCGGCTTTGACTTCTAAATTAAAGCCTTTGAGGATTTCTTTATCATCAATATTAGCCGTCAAATTTTTAACGGATAAAATCACTTCGCTGTTGTCTTTAATCATGGTTGTAAGTTGTTGAATTTAGGACTTTTTCCCCTCGTTCCCTGGTTTCCCCTCGTTCCCTGGTTCTACCAGGGAATGTATTTAGGAGGCTCCGCCTCCGTTTTAACCAGAGGGAATGTATGTTTTGACTAGAGGCAGAGCCTCTAGTTTTCATTTCTAGGTAGAACCTAGAAACGAGGGGGAACTGATAACTAATAACTGATTAACCCACGGTTCCTTCTAATTTTAAGCTCAATAATTTATCGGCTTCGACGGCAAATTCCATCGGCAATTTACTGAACACATCTTTACAGAAACCGCTAATCATCATTGATATAGCATCTTCAGCAGAAATTCCCCGTTGAGAAAAATAGAACAGTTGGTCTTCTCCTATTTTAGAAGTAGAGGCTTCATGTTCAACTTTGGCACTATTATTTTCCACTTGAATATAGGGAAAAGTATTCGCTTGCGCTCTATCCCCAATTAACATGGAATCACATTGAGAATAATTTCTCGCCCCGGCTGCTTTTGGCCCCATTTTGACTAAACCGCGATAACTATTAGAAGATTTCCCGGCAGAAATTCCCTTAGAAATAATCGTGCTCCGGGTATTTTTCCCAATATGAATCATTTTGGTTCCAGTGTCTGCCTGTTGTTTATTATTCGTCAGGGCAACGGAATAGAATTCACCCACGGAATTATCCCCCACTAATAGACAACTGGGATATTTCCAAGTAATAGCAGACCCGGTTTCTACCTGTGTCCAAGAAATCTTAGAATTGACTCCTTTACATAATCCCCGTTTAGTGACAAAGTTGTAAATTCCGCCCTTGCCTTCTTCATCTCCGGCGTACCAATTTTGCACCGTTGAATATTTGATTTCCGCATTATCTAAAGTCACCAATTCCACGACAGCCGCGTGCAGTTGGTTAGTATCAAACATCGGGGCGGTACAGCCTTCTAAATAGGTGACAGAACTGCCTTCCTCCGCCACAATTAAGGTGCGTTCAAACTGTCCCGAATCCCCGTTATTAATCCGAAAATAGGTAGACAAATCCATCGGACATTGTACCCCTTTCGGAATATAAACAAATGACCCATCACTAAATACGGCCGAATTCAACGCGGCGAAGAAATTATCAGCCACGGGAACCACACTACCTAAATATTTTTCAATCAGTTCAGGATGGTCTTTAACAGCTTCAGAAATGGAACAGAAAATTACCCCATCTTCGGCTAATTTTTCCTTAAAGGTGGTGGCAATTGAAACACTATCAAAAACCGCATCCACCGCCACATTTGACAGGCGTTTTTGTTCGTTTAAAGGGATGCCTAATTTGGCAAAGGTTTCTAATAGAGTCGGGTCAACTTCTTCTAAACTGGTTTTTTTCTTTTCAACTTTGGGCGCGGAATAGTAGATAATAGATTGATAGTCAATGGCGGGATAATGGACATGGGGCCAGGTGGGTTCCTCCATCTTCAGCCATTGCTGATAGGCTCGCAGACGGAAGTTGAGCATAAACTCCGGCTCATTTTTTTTAGCCGAAATTAGGCGCACAACATCCTCACTCAGTCCCCGAGGAATGGTATCTGACTCAATATCGGTAACAAAGCCGTATTTGTACGGTTGGTTGACCAGGGTTTTAACGGAAGCACTCATAAGCTTAAATTTAGTGTTCTACGGTTCTCAAAGGATGGCAGACGGGTGGTAGGCTGTTGACTTAAACAACAGATTTGTTACTTAAGTCTATTTTAAGCTACATTAACAATAAGTGTATTGTCAAAGTCCAAATTCATTAATTTTTGTTAAGACGATGGCCACCACACAACACCAGTCAACGAAACACGATATTCTGCAACTCCTCCTAAAGCAAGCCCAGGCGACGGCCCAGGAGTTAGCAGAAACCCTTGATATTAGCCCCCAAGCCATTCGTCGCCATCTCAAAGATTTGGAAATGGATGGGTTAATTGCCTATAACTCGGTGCAGGTGGGAATGGGACGCCCTCAGCACGTTTATGAACTAACGACTCAAGGACGGGAACGTTTTCCTAACCGTTATGATGAATTTGCCATTTCCTTTCTGGATACTTTAGCGCAAACCGTCGGACATGAACAGGTGAGTCAAATTTTACAGAAACAATGGCAACGCAAAGCCATAGAATATCGAGAAAAAGTGGGCACGGGTTCGCTAAAAGAACGGGTAGAAAAATTAGTGGAATTAAGAAAAACTGAAGGGTATATGGCCGAATGGTATTCGGTAGAGTCCGAACCTTTGGAGACTAATCATCCTGAACGTTATATATTAACTGAACATCATTGTGCAATTTCTAATGTGGCGGAATCTTTCCCGAGTGTTTGCGGTCATGAGTTAGAAATGTTTGAGGAAATCTTAGCAGATTGTACGGTAGAAAGAACCCATTGGATTGTAAATGGTGAACATCGTTGTGGATATTTAATTATCGCAGGGAACAGGGAACGGGGAACAGGGAACAGCCAGGAAAAGATAGATACCAGCCTGGGTTTACTGAATCAGTCTTTGCCCTAACCGTATTGCTGCAATTGCTATATTAAATTAAGTATAACTATGGAATTTTTAACCGAGGATGAGGCGATTCAAGTGGATGCGGCGTTATTATCTTCTAAGGAGAAGTTTTCAACGCGGTTAGCGATTTATGCCCTACGGTGTTTAAAACAAATTGCTGAAACTGAAGATATTAAAATTGAAAATATTAAACCAGAACAGGTTCAATCTTGGGTTAAAAATGATGATAGTTTTAAAGAGAAACTAGAATTAGACGGGAATTTTCATGATTTTTTTAGTCAATTAGTAATTTCTTCATTAAAGCCTTTAAAACAGGCCTCTCAAGCTGAAAATATTCCTATTCAAGATTTAACAGTTAAACAGTTAATTCAATGGTTTGAGCGAGAATCTAAGCAGAATTGAGGATCAAAAGGGAACAGGGAACAGGTAACAGAAATAAGTAATAATTCTGGCTGTTTCATATCAGTATTAAAATGTTAAAACCTTGGCACGGATTTCTATATGATACAACCAATAATAAGAAAAAATTAACAAATATGATCAACCTAGATACCATCCAGCAAGACATAGCATCCCTTCCCCCCGATGCACAACAAGTTATCCTTGAACTTGTCTATGTTCTCAAAAAAAGTTACTTACCGAACCAGCAAGAAAGTCCAGAAAGCAAAACCCAAGACTGGTCAGACTTCATCGGTTGTATAGAAGCAGAACCCGACTTATCGAGAAATTATAAAACCTATTTGAGTAGTGAACTTGAGGAAAAATATGATCATCGTTGACACAGGTTTCTGGCTTACTCTTGCCAATAAAAATGATTCAGCCCATCCAGCCGCAAAAACCTTATTTCAGAAATTAGAAAACGAGAAATTTATCACAACTTGGTGTGTAGTTACGGAAACCTGTTATCTACTACAAAAAAGAGTAGGTATAGATGCTCCAAAACTTTTTATTCGCAAAATTTATACGGGAATATTGCAAGTATTTGATCTCAACCAAAGTCATTGTTTGCGGATTGAACAACTCATGCAGAAATATAGAGATTTACCAATGGATTTAGCCGATGCTTCCCTAGTTATTCTTGCTGAAGAACTAGGTCACGGTCGGATTCTTTCTGTTGACTATCGAGACTTCAATACCTATCGCTGGAAGAATACAGAACCATTCCAAAACCTATTTCAGCAGTAGGGTGCTATTTGCCCATTTGCTATTCCCGATTCCCTTAAAAAAATTATGCTAGAAATAACTCTAAATAGTCAAAGGTGAAAGATGAGCAACCCTATCTAAGTAGGTGGGCATAAATAACGTCAACAAACCAAAAGCTAAAACCCTTATCCTGAAAGACTTACAGCATTTAGTATTTTAACTTTAATTATGACCACCTACTTACAAAAAATCATTGGATTTTAGTCTTCTCCACCTTCTCCGCTTATTCTAGGTTTTTTGAATATTAGGATTAGGTGGAGCTTTAGGAACTTGAACTTCTTGTAAATCAGGTAAAATAATCGGAGAAATGGGAGGATTTGTATTTTCTGAAATACTTTCCATGAGATGAGTTATGGGTTCTGTTAATTGATTGGGGTTCATAAAAATAATTTTTGAATTGGGACTTTCACTTAATTGTTGATTCGCGTCAACATATTGTTTAGTAATTAAAAATCTTAAAAATTCCTGACTATTAGTTTTTAATCCTAAAGTATCTGCTAACACTCGAATTGATTGCGCTTGTCCTTGAGCTTCTAAAATTTCTGCCTGTTTTTGACTCTCCGCAACCCGTTTGCGTTCCATGGACTCTTGGATAGATTTAGGAGGAGTAATATTTTGAATATCCACCCGAATGATAATAATTCCCCAGGTCTTAGTTCCTTCTGCTAAAGCATATAATAATCTTCTATTAATTTCTTTAATTTTAGATAATAATTCTTCCAGATTCGTTAATCCGATTTCCGCGCGAAGTGTCGTTAAAACCAAATTAGAAATCGCTTCTTTAGTTTTATCGGTTTCAACGTTATAATAAAAATTTTGTAAATCTTCAATTTTCCAAAAAACCGCCGCATTAATTCTGAGGGTGATTTGATCCTTAGTAATCACTTCTTGAGGATCAATATCTAATAAACGTTCACGGTTAGTATCATAATAAACAATTTTCTCCGCCACAGGAATAATAAATTGCAGTCCTGGTTTTAGAGTTCGTTTATATTTACCTAATCGTTCAACAATGGCTTGGTCACTGGTACTAATCACCTTCACCGAAGAATTAAGCGTAAATCCAATGATAATGGGAAATAAAATACCCAAAATGTACTGTAACATAATTTTTTAAAAAAATTATAATTGAATTCAGAAGTACCATGCTTATTTTAGCATAATCTTCAGCTAAACTGTCCATAATCCCCCTGGTTTCAGGGGGAATTTTCAACTTTAGTTTGAGGATTGAATCACACCGGAATGTCCGGTCATTTCTCCCACAGGTTCAAAGCGTCCCCCTAAATATTTAGCCAGAAATTCCTCAGCTACCCCATAGAAATGTAAGCGATTTTCAGGACGGGCAAAACCATGTCCTTCATCGCTATATAAAGCGTATTCTACGGGTTTTCCGGCTTGTTTCATCGCCTCAAAAATCTGCTCACTTTCCGCTTGCTTAACCCGAGGATCATTGGCTCCTTGACCAATCAATAAAGGTTTCTGAATACGGTCAACAAAAAACAACGGTGAGCGCTCTTTTAAAAATTCCGGTTCCGTGTCTAAATTCCCAACGCGATGATAGAAATTCTTGCGAATGGGTTCCCAGTAGGGCGGAATACTTTGCATCAAAGTAATAATATTACTCGGCCCGACAATATCCACACCACAGGCAAAAACTTCAGGCGTAAATGTTAAGCCAACTAAGGTTGCATAGCCCCCATAAGACCCGCCCATGATCGCAATTTTATCTTTTTGGGAAATGCCTTTTTCTACTAACCAATTCACCCCATCAATTAAGTCCTGGTGCATTTTTCCCGCCCATTCCCGGTTGGCGGCATTCAGAAAGGCTTTCCCATAGCCGGTTGATCCCCGGAAATTCACCTGCAAGACCGCGTAACCCCGGTTAGCTAACCATTGGGCTTGGGAGTCATAACCCCAGGTATCTCGCGCCCAGGGGCCACCATGAACCAATAGCACCGTCGGGGCGGGAAGCTCAACGCCAACGGGTTTAGTTAAATAACCATGAATCGTTAACCCATCAATTGCGGTGTAGGAAATGGGCTCCATGGCGGCTAAAGATAGGCCTTCTAATTTGGGTTTATTACTGAATAAAAAGCTGTGGGTTTTGGTTGGGCGATCGTAAACGTAAAAATACACCGGGCCGTCATCGGTGACAAAACTAATTAACCATTTTTCATCGGATAATGTTCGACTAATCCCAAATTCCCCCGGACGAATTTGTTTAATTGCCTCGATATCTTCGGCAATAATAGGGTCAATAATCTGCCATTCTTCCTTATCTTTATAAAAAGAAACCGCCTCAATATTTCGGGTGGTAGGATGGGCTAATAATCCGCCAATATCATATTCAGGATCTTCGGCAATTACGGTTTCTTCACGGGTGGATAAATCCAAGGCAATTAATCTTTCCGCATTGGCATCATGGTTGCCCACCATATATAAAATTTTGCCATCATTAGAAAAGAAAGCCGCTCCGCCTTCTTCATCGGGGCCCCAATGGCGTAGGGTTTCCCAAGGATGTTCGGGGGTTTCTCGATAGAGTAAATCAAATCCACCATCATCGGTGCTAGAACTCGCAGCCCTAATTTTAAACTCAGCATCAGCCGTCCAACTAACAATATTCCCCGGATTTTCGGTATGAAAATCAACGGCGCCATTTTTTAAATTCACCTGATAAACGTCAAAAACCTGCGGATCTCTCAGGTTCATTCCGACTAAAATTTGATCGGGAAAATTGTGATCTAAATTAACAACTTGCGCCCGCACTCCTTGAAACGGAGTTAAGTCGCGGACAACGTGGGTTTGGACATTCACTAAATATAAATGCCAATTTTCATCGCCATCGGAGTCCTGAACATAAATCAGTTGATCGGGGTTATATGTCCAGAAAAAAAATCGAATTCCCCGTTTCGGATCACGGGTTAAAGCTTGGGTTTCCTCTTGTCCAACGGTTTTTAACCAAACCTGTAAAATATTCTTTTCATCGGGGGCAATATAGGCCAAATATTTACCCTCGGGGGACAAACTGGGGCTAGTGCGTTCGGGGTTGCCAAATAGCAGTTCCCTGGGAATTAACGGGGGAAGTTCGGTTGCAGTGGTCATATTTTGTGTTTTCAAAACTTAACTTTCTCTATTGTGGCTTAATTTTCCCGTGTTGAGGGTGCGTAGTCCCCCGATATTCGGGTTAACCCTTGAGAATTCAACCGATCAGCAGAAAACAATTAGCCCGACAAATCGCTATGATATTTGGATAAAACATAAAATCAAGAGCAACATCTTAGAAAATCTCAAATTTCTTATATGAGAGACGTTTCAGTATCTATCTGTCCGGTTCCCCCTGAACAACGTCCTGTTAATGAATATCAAGAACTCAAAGAATCTTGGTTTTTTAGCTGGGTAACACTCAACTGGCCCCAATATTTGAGAAAATTATTCTGGGTGTGGTTGATTAGCTGGGTGATTTTTTGCCCCGTAGCCGCCGCGAGTTTTACACCCAGCAAATATCTGGGTCAATTAATTCTCGGCGCCGCCGGGGGAGCAAGTTTTATTTTAAGCTTAGTCGTGATTCGGTTATCTTTAGGCTGGTACTATATTAGATCGCGTCTACTGAGTCCTAGGATTTTCTACGAAGAATCAGGATGGTATGACGGCCAAACCTGGCTGAAAACCCCGGAATTTTTAGTCCAAGATCAGTTAATTCTCACCCACCAAGTGCAACCAATTCTGACTCGATTACGACAAACCTATTATGGTTTAGCCGGATTGTTGCTCGGAGGAGGATTAATCTGGGTCTTATTGTAAACAGTCACCGACCTGATCCCATATAAACTCTAAATTTTAAAATATGACACGGGGAAAACGAACACAAGCGAAAGAACTGGAAGTCAGACTCCTACGGGAAGGGCTGGTTGAGTCTACCCATCGGGTACAAGCGACCGTCTGTGATCACCGAGGACGGGTGTTATCGGTTGCCGGAAACTCCGACACCGCCACCTTTATCCGTTCAGCATTAAAACCCTTTCAGGCCTTAGCCGTGACCACCACGGGCACGCTGGAACGATATGATTTAACTGATATTGATTTAGCAATTATTTGTAGTTCCCATCAAGGAACCGTTGAACAAGCTCGACAGGCTTTTAATATTCTCTGGCGGGCCGATGTTGAACCCGTACAACTCCAGTGTCCGATTCCGGTCGGGAAAAATAGCCCCCTACAACATGGCTGTTCGGGAAAACACGCCGGAATGTTAGCGGTTTGTCAACAATGCCATTGGCCATTAGAAAGCTATTTGCAACGGAAACATCCTTTACAACAATTGATTATTGGTAAAGTTGGGGAGTTATTAGGACTACCCCCCGATGAGTTCCTCGGTGCTCGGGATGACTGCGGCGCACCCACCTATTATCTGGAATTGGGTCAAATGGGGATACTCTATGCTCAATTGGCTTCCGGGGACAACCTAGACCGGGAACGAATTGTCCGGGCCATGACCCATCATCCCGAAATGGTGGCCGGAGAAGGACATTTTGATACGGAATTAATGCGTTTAACCGAAGGAGAACTGGTCAGCAAGTCCGGGGCCGAAGGGGTGCAGTGTGTCGGACGGGTGGGCGAAGGATTAGGATTAGCAATTAAAGTCATGGATGGGGCCCATCGGGCCAAATACGCCACGGCGATTCATCTATTGAAACAAATGGGCTGGATTACACCGACCATCGCGGAAACCCTCTCGGAAAAATTCTTAGCCCTGAGTGATTTTAAACGTTTAGATGTGATCGGCGAACTCTCGTTTCTCTAAAGTCACCCGTTAACAGGTTTCAATTATTTCTCCCCCGCTCCCCCTGCTCCCCCTACTTCCCCTGCTCCCCCTACTTCCCCGCCCCCCAAAAAAAT
>DATNRE010000047.1:0-2436 GCA_036703685.1 Candidatus Obscuribacterales bacterium | reverse complement strand
TCATTCGCCAGTTTGCTCCCATTTCTAATAAATGTTCCCCTTACTGTATTTATTGTTACAGAAATTTCTCAAGTTCTCAAGTGAGTGTTAAGATTTCTTGATATAGAGGGAACAGGGAACAGGGAACAGGGAACAGGGAATGAGTTTGCACAGATTTAGTCCGCTCAAAGGAAAAGCCCCACCGAATGGCTCGAGGGGCTTTGACTGTGTATATTGTTAGATGAACTGAAACAGCTTAGGGCTAGTTTCAACAGGGATTTAAGCGGATATCAACCTAATTTGTGGTTAACCGCGTTAATACTTGGTTAGAACGTTCTACAAAGTCTTTCATCCCTTCCGCATCAAAGCCTTTTTGAGCAATTAAAGCTAAATCATAGACATGATGACAAATCATATTCGCTAACTCCGTTGAAGGAGACTCGCCACCCTCTTGAATAATCGCTCCTTGACTCAAATTAACTAAATTCTGAATCAACGGATGGGCGGTATTAATTAACAGAATATGTTCCTCGGGAAATTCTACCTTTTGTTGCTGCATCAGGGCGGTCATATCCTGTAACCGTCGCATAAATTCCGGTAATAAAACCATCGCAGGCGGTGTATTCTCGGATTTCAAGGATTCCGTCCGAATCGTTAATTTAGGCTTATTTAAAGCGGCGGTAAACAGGTCTTTAATGATTTCACTGCGGGTTTTATTGGTTTTCGGATCAACAATTTCAGCACTATTATCCTTAGCAATTAAATTGTCATCGAGTTCCGCATCCACCCGGGAAAACTTAACATCCGTGTGTTCCCGTTCTAGGAAACTAATAAAATGACTATCAATAAAGGAATCGAAGAATAAAACTTCTAATCCTTGACTGGTATGTAACTGAATATAAGTGGCTTGAGTTGTTTCATCGGTACAATAAAACACGCGATTTTCATGGCGTTCTTTATTGCGTTCGAGATATTCGCTTAGGGTTGTATAGTAACGACCTTTTTCGTCGGTATTTTCAGGGGTTTGGGCGGCGACATCCTGCCACACATCTCCGGCTTCGGTTTGCACCTGGACATCAACGGCTTTTTCCTCGTTATTAACAGATTCTGGGGTATAGGTGGTACGACAAATCAGAATATCCTCAACTTGTTTTTTAAACTTATCATCGTTGAGGGAACCAAACTTAACAAAAGTACCAATATCTTGCCAACAACGGATATATTCTTTGCGGTTATCCCGATATAATTCTTTCAGACGGTCGGCGACTTTTTTCGCCACATAATCGGCAATTTTACGGACGGTGCGATTACTTTGTAGGGCGCTGCGGGAAATATTTAACGGAATATCCGTACTATCAATCACCCCCCGTAAAGGCATCAGGAATTTAGGGATAATATCTTCACAGTGGTCACTGACAAAAACTTGATTACAGAATAGTTTAATATTGCCCTGGGTCACATCCACATCGGGCTTGAGTTTGGGAAAATAAAGAATCCCATTCACAATAAAAGGATAGTCAGTATTTAGATGTACCCATAATAGGGGTTCTTCTTGGAAGGGATAGAGATAGCGATAGAGTTCTAAATAATCTTCGTCGGTTAAGTTATTAGGAGATTCCCGCCAGGGTGCTTTTTGCCGGTTAATAATTTCACCGTCCAATTTAATCGGGACGGGCATAAAATCACAATAGGTTTTAATCAGTTGACGGATGCGGGAGGGTTCGGTATATTCGGTTTCCTCATCCATCAGGGTCAGGGTGATAGTAGTTCCCCGTTGGGTGCGGGCGGACTCCTCTAGTTTGAAGACCGGAGAACCGTCACACGTCCAGTGTACCGCTTGGGAGCCTTCCCGATAGGAGAGGGTATCGATTTCCACTTGGCGGGCAACCATGAAGGAGGAGTAAAACCCTAAACCAAAATGACCGATGATGGATTGGTCAGAGTTGGCTTGATATTTTTCGATGAATTCTTCGGCGCTGGAAAAGGCGACTTGGTTAATATATTTTTTGACTTCCTCGGCGGTCATCCCAATGCCGTTATCACTGACGGAGAGGGTTTTGTTCTCCTTATCGAGGGTGATGGTGATTTCGGGTTCCCCCGCATCCCCGGAGTATTCCCCAGACCGAGACACCATATTTAGTTTAGCGATGGCGTCAACGGCGTTGGAAACCAGTTCCCGCAGGAAGACTTCGTGGTCGGTGTAGAGGGATTTTTTGATAATCGGGAAGATATTCTCAGTATGGATTGTAATGGTTCCCTGTTCGAGTACGGTCATAGTGATTTCAAGTTAAGGTATCTATAGAATGGTGATGTTATGATTGTGTGCGATCGCCGTTCCCTTACTAGGGATGGATCACCGCCCCAAGGTTGATTCGGATTTCCGTATTCTTGAATATTATTGAAGGGTTGGGGGAGATATTTCGGGATCGTTTCGAGAGTGGTAGAGAGTTAACCATT
>DATNRE010000046.1:0-9795 GCA_036703685.1 Candidatus Obscuribacterales bacterium | reverse complement strand
TGTGATTGAACATTTACCCGGACAGGCGACGAATCCTTTGGGAAAAAGATATATGTTAGAAAACGCTCCTCGTTTTTTACAGATATTAAAACAGGCGGGAGTGCAGTTAGTATTTACCGGACATTTGCACGTTCAAGATATTGCCCAATGGCAAGGAATTTATGATATTACTACGGGATCATTGGTCAGTTATCCCCATCCCTATCGCGTGATTAATGTTAATACGAATGATCAGGGAAAACCGGTTTTAAAAATAGAATCCCATCGGATTACTGCCCTTGAAGATTGGCCAGATTTACCCGTAAAATCAAGGGAATGGATGGGGGAACATTCTTTTCCTTTTATGATGAAACTGTTAACCAATCCCCCGTTAAAATTAACTCCTCAAGAAGCGGAAAAATTAGTTCCCCATCTGCGTTATTTTTGGGCAGATATTGCCAATGGTGATGCTCAATTCAATTTTGCAGTATTTCCACCGTCTGTCCGTCGTTACTTTGAAAGATTTAGTGCAACGGATCAAATTGATAATTTTGCTGAGTTGGTTTTATCTTAAATTGATGGGATAAAAAAGAGTCTAAAACCAAAACCCACAGGGTAAACTCTTTTCTTCCCCATTACCCATTACCCATTACCTATTCTAAACATCAAAATAATCCTCCAAATTATGGCTTTTTTCCAAGAGTTTTTCTAGGCTATCAAATTGAAACCAGAAAACTAAATTTCTATCTCGGAAAATTTCAATCGTTCCGATTAAAGCAACGGAATATTTAGGAGATAAATTTCCTAATAATATACTTCTCAAATCTCCTTCTTTATACTTAGGAATCATATAGGTAATCCCATATTCACAGAGGGTACTAATCACTCCCATAATACCATTATAGAAAATATTTCCCACTTCACTAAAAATGGCTTTCTCAAAAGCCCCTTTATCTAATTTACGTCGATCTTCACTTTCAATCAAATCAATTAATATACTCGCAGTTTGTTTGCCAAATATCAATTGAGTATTCCCTTGAAACTCCCCAGAAAAGACCATTTCTACCGCCTTTAGATCCTTCGCACCCAAATGTTTTTCCAACTGCATGGGTAACTGTTGGGGGGGGAATAAATCTACAGACAGTAACTTTAACTTGATCGGCGATCGAGAGATTGTTTCTAACATAATATCTGCCCGATCAATCCCGACTTTAAATAATTGTGTCAAAACCGAAAGCGGTTGTGAGTTTTCCTGCATAAACTTCAAATACTTAGTTTTTACCAAGATTGAATTAACATTAATAATTTCTCTGCCTACAAATCCCAAAAACCGAGGTATAGCCATGTAAAAACGTGGCATTTCCCACCGGGCCAATTTCACCATTGCAGAAAAAGCCACTCAGGGGAAGATTAAAATACCGTCGGAACAGTCTGGAATCAAAGTTAGGTTCCCCATAAAGCCCTTCTCCTCGTCCTAAACAGGAAAACATCAACGCTCCGGCATTCGTTAGCCCTTGGGGAAAAGAAGAAGCCTGTCGTTGATAACGTTCGATTAATAGTTCTAAATCTTCTGCGGAAGTGCGAGAATCTCTGAGGTGAAATTGAATTCGTTGTCCGGGACGAACGCGATCGCCGATGGCCACGGCTCCAACCCGGGGGTCAACCCCAATTAAATTCCGAATTAAAAAATCCCCTGGTTCTAATTTCTGTTTAAATTCATCCCGCACGACCCCAACAAATAAGGAATGTTGAGCCAGTTGTCGATCTTCTTCACTTAACTGCCGGACTAAATCTTGTAATGCTTCTAGGGGCGATAGGCGCACGGAAACCGAAGAAGTGGTTTCAAGTGAGGAATCTTCCGAGGGAGTTTCCACTTCCAAGACAATATTGCGTTCAGCTTGGGTAACGCGGTAGGGATGACCAATGGGACGACAACCCTGGGCCACAATGGTTTCAATCAAAATATTACCGCACAAAGCCAAGCCGACAACTTCTTCCGAGTGCCGCTGGGAACCGGAAAATACCCCCGTCCCCCCTCCCATGGCCCCAGTGCTGGCCAGTCCTCCGACTTTTACCGAACCTGGGTAGGCATAATCTAAGCCTTGCAAAAAATCATTAATTTGACCGAAGTAGGGATCGACTAGGACAATAAATTGAGGCTGATCTTCGGGTTTGACTCCAATTAAATCCACCCACTGATCGGGGGAACTATCCAAATCCGGTAAATCGTCGGCCGATAGATGAAAGGGGTGAATTTCCACATCGGGTAAATGGGCTAAGGTGAGACTTAGGGCTGGTTCTGCCTCGATTTCCTCAGCTTGGTAATCGGAATTCATCCCAATCACACCGCCAGCCCCACAACCGATCAGGGTGGGAAGGTGCAGGTGTTCTTGGAGTAAGGGCATCAGTCGGGAATATTCACTGCTAAAGGCAGAGGAAATAAAGACTAAGCCTAGGTCTGGAGAAGCTCGTAAGGCATCTTGAGCGATTTCTACCACTTCTTTCACCGCCGCCTCTAAGGAAGGACGTTGAGATAAAGCATTGACCCAGCGCATGGGTTTGGTTGTTGATTCCGCCATCTTCCCCCTCCCTCAATAGTCACCTCTCTTGTGTTAAGATAGCAGATTGTGTAGGAATACAGCAGATGCAATGTTTTGTGAATGTTGCTATCTGGAGTTAACTCAAGTGTTTAAAGCCAGGGAAGGTTTGCTTCAGGGCATTAACCCTGCTCCTGAGCTTTATCGCCCCTAAGTTCCACATCTTAACGGATAGGGCAGGGTTCGTTGAATTTCTGTCCGATCTGTGCTAGAAGTAGATGGTCTTTGCATCACAAAACCCCTGGGCGAAAACCGAGCTCAGTAGGAAGTGTGGCAAAAAAATTATGGGTACGGCGAACCTCATGCTTGCCACAAGAACAAAGTAAGTAATTCTTACTAAATGTTCTACAGTAGGATTGGAACCTGTACTTAGTAGATTTAGATTAAACTAAAAGTTTATGAACAATATCAACGAACTGATCGAGAAAGAACTAGAGGAAGCCCGTACAGTCTGTGATGTTAGCGGTGCAAATTCTAAGGAATGTGCCGCGGCTTGGGATGCGGTGGAAGAATTACAAGCTGAAGCTTCACACCAAAAACAAGAAAAACCCAAAAGCTCTTTTGAAGTCTATTGCAGCGATAATCCTGATGCGGCAGAATGTCGGCTTTATGAAGACTAATCCGTTGTTTTTTGAGTCTTCTAGTCTTTGTTAATGATCGGCAACTGAGAGTTAATTTGAGTTAACCCAGTTGCTGAATTTTTATTTATTGGATTTGACATTTAGGATGTTCAATTGTTTACTTGCCGTCGAATCTCCTGCTTTACAATCGTTGGTCTGGACGGACTATAGACTGGCTATTATATTTTCACTGATTATTCCCTTTGTCATTTTTGTGGCGGCTTTTGTTCAGAGAGCGGAAGCAATTCAACGGTTAATGGCAACTTATTGGCGCGTGGCGAGTTTGTTGATCATTAGCTTATATTTAATGATTGCTGCCCTGCCCATTGGTTTTCTGACCTTGCTGATGGCACAAATTTTAATTCCGATTTCCCTGTGGTTTTGGGTGGATCTGAATGAGGAAGTCTCAGAAATGCCTAATTCGGGTTTGAAGTTACTCTTTACGTCTTGGCGTTGGGCGGTGACGATTTATAATATTTTAGGTGCGATCGCTTTAATTCCTTTTCTACATTGTGCTTTTTCTAAAGGTCAAAAAGAGTTAATTGCCGATGCCAGTTGTCGGATCTGGCTCGATCCTCCTTGGTTATATAAACAAACTTTTAGCCCTAATTTAACCCCTCAATTTTTAGGCTTTTTTGCTTTAGTTGCTTTAGCTGTTTATATCCTTTACTTGGGTTATTTTGTATTCTTTAAATTGGGAAAACAGGGACGTTCGGCCATGGGATAAAAGGGTGACTGGGTGGATTTACCCAAAATTTGGGTTGAGAGCCCCATCCTTCCCCGACGGCTTTTTCATTTGATTGAGTCTAACCGCCAAGACCCGATAAACATGGGTGCAAATAATGTGATAATGCTTATTGAATGAAGATCGGGCTTGCCGTTATTCCATCGTGTGAGTCAGATTTTCCACTAAATTCAGTAGATGAACGGCTTCTTTGCCCAGTATTAAGTAACAATCACACAGACAAGCTGCGTCAGTTATGGCTCAAATTTCAGTAACCTCCGATGCTCCGAGTATGGGGCGTCGTCAATTCATGAATTTACTGACCTTCGGTACAGTTACAGGCGTTGCTGTCGGGGCGCTGTATCCGGTGATCAAATATTTTCTCCCCCCCTCTAGTGGTGCGGCTGGCGGTGGTGTAACGGCTAAAGATGCTCTGGGTAACGATGTTATCGTCAGTGAATTTTTATCCACCCATAAACCGGGCGACCGGGTTTTAGCCCAAGGTTTAAAAGGCGACCCCACCTATATGGTGATTGAATCCGATTCCTCCTTAGCGGAATATGGAATCAATGCGGTTTGTACCCACTTAGGGTGCGTTGTCCCTTGGAATGCCAGCGAAAATAAATTTATGTGTCCCTGTCACGGCTCTCAATATAACGCCGAGGGCAAAGTGGTTCGTGGGCCAGCACCGTTATCCTTACCCTTGGTTCACGCCACGGTTAATGATGACAAATTGAGCTTCACAACTTGGACAGAAACCGATTTCCGCTCGGGTGAAAATCCCTGGTGGTCTTAATAAATTTTAAATTCTAGGATTTTGGATTTTAGATCAAGATCTGAAATCTGAACTCTGTGATCATTGATTCTGTTGACTTTGACCAGAAATAGAACATTAGTAATGCAACCAATTGATCAATTAGTGAAAATGCCTCGTTTGCGGGCTTGGAAAATCCTTTGGGTTGCCGTAGCAACGGTTGCTTTCTTCCTAACCAGTGATTTTGCCCTACCCCAGTCAGCGGCGGCCTATCCGTTTTGGGCGCAAGAAACCGCTCCCTTAACTCCCCGAGAAGCGACAGGACGCATTGTTTGTGCCAACTGTCACTTAGCGGCAAAACCTACGGAAATTGAAGTTCCCCATTCGGTTTTACCCGATACTGTTTTTAAAGCGGTTGTTAAAATCCCCTACGATACCAACGTTCAACAAGTCACGGCCGATGGTAGTAAAGGTGGTTTAAACGTCGGTGCGGTGTTAATGCTGCCCGAAGGCTTTAAAATTGCTCCTGAAGATCGGATTCCTGAAGAATGGAAGGAAGAAATTGGTGATCTGTACTTCCAACCCTATCGGGAAGATCAAGAAAATGTGGTAATTGTCGGGCCATTACCCGGAGAAGAACATCAAGAAATTATCTTCCCTGTCCTGTCTCCTAACCCCGCAACGGATAAATCCGTTCACTATGGTAAATTTGCTATTCATGTCGGTGGAAACCGAGGTCGCGGTCAAGTCTATCCGGCCGGAAACTCTAGCAATAATACCGTTTATAAAGCCTCTGCTGCTGGAACCGTTACCCAGGTGACAACGGACGCAGAATCAGGTGCTCAAGTGACCATTCAAAAGGCTGACGGTCAAACCGTTGTCGATGAAATTCCCCTTGGCCCTTCTTTAATTGTTTCTCAAGGTCAAACCGTTGCCGTCGGTGATGCTTTAACCGATAACCCCAACGTAGGCGGTTTTGGTCAGCATGATACTGAAATTGTTCTGCAAAGTTCTACTCGTGTTACTGGCTTAATTGCTTTTATCGCTCTGGTGATGTTAGCTCAAGTCATGCTGGTCATGAAGAAAAAACAAATTGAGAAAGTTCAAGCGGCTGAAATGAACTTTTAACTTTTGAGTCATTTTGATGATTTCAACCCTTGTAGAGACGTTAATTTTAGCGTCTCTACAACTTTTTAAATAGGTAATGGGCAATTACAAATTCCGAATTCCGAATTCCGAATTCCGAATTCCGAATGGCTAATAGCAAGAGTTTACCCCCCCTGCCTCCCCTGCTCCCCCTTCATCCCCTGTTCCCTGTTCCCTGTTCCCTGTTCCCTGTTCCCTGTTCCCTACTATATTATGTCAATTACTAAAAACGAGATTAAAGTTGGCTCTTTAGATTGGTTTTATCGGGAAACAAATCCCGAAACAAATGATAAAATTCCGGTGGTATTTTTGCATGGATTAGTGTCTCAGAGTTATAGTTGGTTAGTGATTTTGGACGAATTAGAAAAACAGGGATATAAAGCGATCGCACCGGACTGGATCGGGTCTGGATATTCGGGAAAACCAGATAAACGGGATTTTGACTATACGCCCGATGCCTTTATTCAGGGGTTAGCCGGATTTTTAGAACAATTAAAAATAGAAAAAATTTATTTAGTTGTTCAAGGATTTTTGGGTTCGGTTGGCTTACAATATGCCCTCCGTTATCCTGAAAAAATCGAAAAATTAATCATTTTAAATACCCCTATTTCCACAGCAGCTACACTCCCTTGGAAATTACAACAAATGGCGTTACCTTTTGTGGGAGATATGATTACTCAAGATCCATTATTAGTGGATAGAACATTAGAAGGAGGAAGTAAATATGTGATTGAGGATAAGGTTTTAGAAGTGTATCGCAGTCCGTTTTTAAAAGCATCTGCCGCGGGGCGATCGCTCTTAGCAACCTTAAAAAATTTACGCTTAAAAGAAGCTATGACGGAAATAGAATCCGGTTTCAAAAATTGGGATCGCCCCACTCAAATTATTTGGGGGTTAATTGATCCTTGGTTGAATTTTGCCGATGTAGAAACCTTTGCCAAAGGGATATCTGGAGCAGAAATTGTTACCTTAGAAAAAGCCGGACATTATCCCCAGGAACATTGGCCCAAAGAAATTAGTGAAGCCTTAATATTATTTTTGCGAAAAACAGTAGTATAGCAGACAACAGGGAAAAGCTATATTTAGGGGCAATTCATGAATTACCCCGACTTGTAAGTCCTATTTTTCATTCCTAACGCAGTCTTAAAAATACCGTTGCGTGTTGGATATTCCCCGTGCGATCGCTACTACTCAGGGTCAGCGATCGCAAATTATCAAAAAAGGGTTTGGCTGAAAGTTCTACTAACTTAAACAAAGGAAATTGTTGATTCAGGAAATTACGACTGGTTAACCAATTGAGATAAAAATAACCATCATTAGTTTGAGGTAAAACTTCAATACTTGTTTTGAAATCGGGGTCTTGAGTAATCAGATTTTCCGTTGTTGATAATCCTAAAACCTCATCCATTGCTTCCACAGAAGTTGTAAAAATTTCATATTTCCCTACGGTTGAATGTACCCCTTTTGCATTCGCTTGAATTAATCTAATTTGGGTTTTAGCTTTATCTTTTTTCTCCACAACCATAGGGGTTAACTTTGTCCAGGCTGAAAGGGTATTATTATTAAGATTAAATGATCCCAAACTATAGCCTTGTTCCGTTGCTATTTGATCTAACTTTTCAATCGCTAGATTAGCATTTTCTGAACGTTCCGCCACAAAAACCCAATCCCATTTTTCATTGCTGCGAGGAACTACAGCTAAAGCATATTCTCCCGTCACCCAGCTAAAAATATCTTGAGGTAAATCTAAACCCCATAAGGTTTTAATTCCGGCGAGGGGTTGGGTAATAAATTGTTCTAAAGGTTTATTAGCTGTAATAATTTCAGAGAAATCTGTCCAGAGTTGATTTAAGTCTTTTCCCGCAATTAATAACGGACTATTGGAACTAATATAATTTAACGCTTCTACGGGTTGAGAAAATGCCGGGGATGGGTTTGTTGTATCTTCTTCTAAGGTAGCTATTAACACAGTTTCTGCTAACAATCCCTTGGAATTAATCCCTAAAGATACGGCTAAACTCGGTTGTTGACCGAGAAATTCTTGCTGTGGATCTGTGACTAATTGCCAATCTCCTAAATTAAAAAATCCAAACCCGACTCCCCCGGGTTTTAATTCTTTTAAGGCTTTTTGATAGGATTCGGATTGACTTAAATTCAGATTTGCTTGTACCGTATTTAAGGCTTCTTTCATTACCTTGGGATAGTTAGCAAATAACACAAAGCGATCATTAATTGTAGCCGTCACTAAAGTCGGTGCATCATCAATTGTTCCTTGAAAGGGTCGGCGATAAATCAGTTTAACGCCTCGATATTGATCCCGAACAATATCTAAACCTGCATCTACTTGTTTTTGCCAAAATTTATCTAAAACCTCTTGACTTCGTTGATAATTTTTGGTTGATAAGGCGATAAAATATCCAGGTTGTTGACCATTATTTGCCAATCGATCTAGATCAGGAGTAATTAATGCCCAGGTGATTTCATTCCCTAACCAGGGTTGAATATCTCGCCCATAATTTAACCCTGTATTCGCTAAAAGACTTTCTTTAATAGAGTTAAGTTGAATGCGATTATTATTACTTTTTTGAGAAAAGGTTAAAATCTTTCCCACTGATTCTAACCTATCGGGATTTACTAATAATGAAACCATGGCTGGAGCCGTCCGAGGAATAAACATTGCCGCCTCTGGCGCTGTTTTTGGGCTACCTGTGACTAAAGCGGCGGGGTTTTGACCGGATAACCCATAAAACCCCGCAATTCCCAGGAGTCCCACAATGACCAGACCAATCACCAAAATCTTAGGAAATGAGCGTCTTTTCATAAGCTTAAAAGTTGAGCGAATAACATTGCCCGATGGGAGTTCTTTCTCTATTATGCGTTAATTGTGTCCTATAATTATCTGAGATGATCAATATTATCTGAAATTTCCCATGCTTACACCCATTGATTCTAAACCCCTACGTTGGCAAAAAACTCGATATTCTCCATTAACTAGACAATGGGATGTATTCACGGCTTGCGGGTCATTTATGTTCTTTTTATGGTGTGATAAAACCTTGGGAAATCAGACCAATAAACAGAAACAAAAACGTGCTGCTTGGTTAGTTAAAACTCTATTAGATTTGGGGCCGACTTTTATTAAAATTGGACAAGCTCTATCAACAAGAGCCGATATTTTACCCCTAGAATATGTTGAAGAATTAGAAAAACTACAGGATCAAGTTCCGCCTTTTAATACGGATGAAGCCGTGGCTATTATTGAAGCAGAATTAGGAAATTCTTTATTTACATTATATCGAGATTTTGATGAACAACCCCTAGCCGCCGCTAGTTTGGGACAAGTTCATAAAGCCAGACTGCACACGGGAGAGGATGTGATTATTAAAGTCCAACGTCCGGGTTTAAAACAATTATTTGATTTAGATGTACAAGCGGTACGGCGGATCATTCAGTTTTGTCAACGACATTTTAGTTGGTCAAAACTTTATAACTTGGATGAGTTATATAATGAGTTTTTTTTAATTTTATATCAAGAAATTGATTATATAAAAGAAGGCAAAAATGCCGAAAGATTTAGAGAAAATTTTAAAAATTATCCGGGCATTTTGGTTCCTAAAGTTTATTGGAAGTATACCACCCATAAGGTTTTAACGATGCAATATTTACCTGGAATTAAAGCAGATAATCGAGATCAATTAATTGCCTATGGAATTGATGTTAAACGGATCAATCAGTTGGGGATTTGTTGTTATTTAAAACAAATTCTTCAGGATGGTTTTTTCCAAGCTGACCCTCACCCGGGAAATATTGCCGTTAGTGTTGATGGAAACTTGATTTTTTATGATTTTGGCATGATGGCGGAAGTGAAAGCCTTGGCTAAGGATCAGATGATTAAAGCCTTTTTTGCGGTGTTAAAAAAAGATACGGATGTGGTCTTAATGACTTTAGTAGATATTGGATTAATTGAACCCGTAT
>DATNRE010000045.1:0-6918 GCA_036703685.1 Candidatus Obscuribacterales bacterium | reverse complement strand
GACTTCATGTTATACTTAGTAGTTTTCTATCTTTTCCCCGCAAGGGGACGGAAACCTGAATCTAACAGGTCTTTCTTACTTTCAGGGTCAGTATCCAGAGCAGTAGTTTTCTATCTTTTCCCCGCAAGGGGACGGAAACACACCCAACCTTCAGTAGGTTGAATACCTTCTAACTCCTTGTAGTTTTCTATCTTTTCCCCGCAAGGGGACGGAAACAAAGGAGACCAAGGGGCCTCCCAAGAATTAGGCAGTGATGGTAGTTTTCTATCTTTTCCCCGCAAGGGGACGGAAACCGCGTGAATTTATAATATTACTAAATAGTTATATAATTATAATTATCTCAACTCCTGCAAGTTTTTCTAAAATATCCCATATTCTAATAATTTGATAACTCCTCTAACGCCTCCTGATGTAACCGTTGACGAATAGAAAAAGGGGCAATAACTTCCCCATTTCCCCGCCATTCTCGTAACCGCATTAACACATTAATATCCCCCACCCGTATCCATCCTTGATAATAGCAATCCTGGGGAGAACGTTGGCGAATAATCTTTAATACCGCCTTTTGTTCGTCTAAATTAGGAATATGACGGCGAATTAATTGGGGTAAATCCCTATAGGAAATCGGCTTAAAGGTGGGGTGTCTGTCGGTATTATTCACATACCAACGGTCGAAATACGGGTTAAATCGCATAATTAATAATTGACTGGGTAAATAGAAATTAAACCCCCAAGCCGCATCTAATTCCCTTTGTATTTGATCAGAAGTGGGCAGACTTTCTGTTAACCAGAGGTTGTTAAGTTCCGGGGGAATATGGCGATCGCCCCAGGACAAAACCCTAAGATATTCTGAAGCAATTCTATCTAACCGATAATTATGCCAACCCAACTTTCCATCCGGGTCAAACCCAAAAGCACTGAGATATTTTGCCCGGCGAACATAATGCAAACATACCGGATAAACCGTCACCTCCACTTTTTTTTCCTGGGCAGGTATCCAGGTTTTAAAATTAATTACTCCGCCCATAGGATCGCGCCATAATAGTTCAATTTGTTCTTGATAACCGTCAACTTGATCCTGGTTTTCATCGGATAAAATATAATCAAAATGAATAAAAATTCGTTGTTGGGGTTCGGGTTCTTTTGCCTGAATTGGTTTAACCCCATCTTCTACTAATGCTTCCCATAAAGATTGTACCACAACTTCTAAATTAGGCTGTACAAAAGCCACGGATTCTAATACCCGTAAAAGTCCCCAAAGTTGGCTTTTAGAAAGTCCCGAAAAATTCAGGCTATTAGTTATTGAGGGAATAGGCAACTTTGGAGAATTTCCCCCATAGTAGGAAGTCCCATTTTTACTCTCTAACCATCGCAGGTTTATCAAGAATTTAAGATCATCCCGCAGACTCCGATGGACAGTGGCGAAAGGATGACCCTGTAACTGTTGGTGGAGTTCCGTTTCTGACCATCCGGTCAGGGTTTTTAGCTGTTGTTGCCATTCCCCCCAGGTTTCAGGAGAGAAATGATTCTCGAGTAGATTGATAACTGAATTACGGCAAATACAGCCCGCATCACTACACCCCCAGATAATGTCTTTAGCGTTGAGGCGATCGCTTTTGGGGTGTTTTTCCGAAAACAAGCGGTTTCGCAGGTCAGGATAGGTAAAGGGTAGGTTTAAATGGATAATCCAACGGGACTCGGTGCTATATAAGCGATGCAATAGAACCCATAGCCTGACCGCCCGATGGAAGCGCATGGCCAGTCGTCCCCCGGCTAAGTATTGCAATAGTTCAGAGGTCGGGGCATAGTCCCAGGACATCAACATTTGTAGAAGGGTTCAATTCAACATACACTGATAATAGACTGATTGAACTCAAGGTGATCCATGAGTTAAGTCTGACCTTTTCGACCTGCTACCGAACAACCACCCATCTTTAACTAAATTTCTAATCTTGTCTTCCGTGTTGCCAACGGAAAATTTTTAGGAATAATACTACTGGATTTTTAATTAATTTCTGCTGCTTACTGTTTAGGCATAGCTGACAAAAGTAACAGAAGCATTTGTCCTGCACATTTTTTGTGTTTTTCAACTTCAAGGGAGACTCTAAACTGATGTTAACTTTTTTGTTATCTTGTGTTGTGAATGGGACTGTTTTATTGCCGGAATATTCTGGAGTAATGACGAATTTCGGGGGCAATTCTATTGTTAAAATAGCTGATTCTTTTCCCTTATCAATTATTCAGGCTAAAGTCATGAAACCGGGGGAGAATGATCCGATTGTTCCTCCGAATTAAACCTAATTTCTAGCTGGGATATTAACTCTATTCCCAAGATTTAAGAACAGTGCCAGCGTCCTCGCTGGCTAAAATTTCTAACTATAGCGCTACGCGCTAGGGAATAGGGAACAGGGAACAGGGAACAGGGAACAGTAAGCAGTGAAAGGGTTTCAGAACTCAAAAGTGTCCTAACTGTAATGCGTAGCGCTATAATTTCTATTCCCTATTCCCTCTGATCTAAAACCCACAATCGGGGTTAATAGATAATCGCCAAGTCCGGTTAAAAGCTGAACCAAAGGTATCATAACTGTGACCTAAACGATAGGGAAAATGTCCCAAGGGAATGGTTTTAGGATCGCCTTTTTCATAGCTCAGATCCCGAGGTCTAATGGGCCAGCCCACGGCCTGTTCAAAGGTTTTGTAACGGTCTTCGAGTGTCTCCGAAGAATCGCCCGAGGCTTTGAGAATCTTACCCTGAACACTCAAACCAAACCGCCCACCGGAGTATTTTAGCCAAAGTCGATCAACCCCCTGGAGTTCTGAACAGGGAATCTCAGAAATCACCAAGGGCGCCGGAACATGGGGGCGATTTTCCATCGGAATTCGATAGGCTTCAAAAAGTTCCAGGGTTTTCATGTCCGCCTTAATCCATTCACCCGCGGCTAACGCATCAATCACCCCACAATATTTAACCCGATGGGTGATGGAAGCCACCCCATTCCACACTCCCCCACTCACGCCGTTACCCGTGGTGGCGGGTAAATGCCCTTGGGGGGCGCGGCGCGAAAAATTCAGTTGTTCATATTTTAGCCACTGACCGCCTTTGCGCCAACGGACGCGATCGCCAAATTTCTCCGCGATCTCCGGGGTATACTCACCGATTATCCCCCCGAGAGATGTCCAAATTTTTTCCTGTGGGCTAAACCCAAAACGGCCGTCACTATAGTAATTCCACAGGCGATTAATGGTTTGCAAATCCTCACAGGCTAAACCTTCCACATCCTTTTTTCCCAACCAACCTTCTGCTTGTCGGTTACTCAATTTGAGTAAAATCTGAAAGGTTTCTTGATCGGCTTCTTTCCAGCGATTTTCAGTTAACAACTGTTTCAGGGGTTGATAATTTATATTGGCATGGGAGGTTAAATTAAAGACCGGATCAGGTTTAGGCCGTTGACCCGCAAACTGACAAGCCTGAAAACTCCAAAAGCTGATCAATACCATCCATAATCGCCAAGTTAAATATTTTTGTAACATATTGAGGGTGATTGTATCAGGGAGACTAGCTTAAATCAATGCTATAAATTGCCAAAATCATGATATTATTTTAGTAATATTTAGGACGTATTGAGCCAAAAATTATGTCTTTTTTGAGAAAAGGATTGATCTTTTTCCTGACTTGTTTAGTCTGTTTTACCGTTACGATTACCTCTGATTTTCACCTTTCTCCCGTTTCTGCTACGGAAACCCAGATCGTTGCTCAAGTTCCGACGGTTAACTTGAGTCAACTGCCACCGGAAGCCCGAAATACTTTAAAGTTAATTGATCAGGGCGGCCCTTTTCCCTACCCGGAAAAAGATGGATCAACTTTCTTTAATCGAGAAAGATTACTACCCAATCAATCCAATGGCTATTATCGAGAATATACCATACCCACTCCCGGGATAGGACATCGGGGAGCAAGGCGTTTTGTTGTCGGGAGTCAGGGGGAAATTTATTACACCAGTGACCACTATCAAAGTTTTTTTAGGGTTTTAAGACAATGAATCAAATATTAGATCTGATCCAGGGTAAAAGTCAGCCCAATATTTATCAGTTTCCCTTAGATATTTCCCCCGAGGACTTATCTAAACTGTGTCAAGAATATGACTGTCATTTATTTTATTTTGAGGGAACTTCAATTAACAATAAAGCTGATTTTCTCAACACCGCCAGCATCGTAGTCAATTTACCCGAATATTTTGGCTATAATTGGGATGCTTGGCAAGATTGTATTACGGATCTGAGTTGGTGTGACGCTTCATCCTATTTGCTTGTTTATGATCAATGGCAAAATTTTTCCCAGGATCATCCGAATGATTGGCAAATATTAAACGATATTTTTTCAGAAGCGATCGCCTATTGGATTAAGAGAAATAAAAGGTTTTATGTATTATTAATCAGTCCTTGAATTCCCCTCGTTGCTAGGTTCCACCTAGCAATGCTATCTCCCAGGCTCCGCCTGCTATTTCAATCGGAGGCAGAACCCTCCTCCCCTCGTTGCTAGGTTTCACCTAGCAATGCTATTTTACAGGCTCCGCCTGCTATTTCAATCGGAGGCAGAGCCTCCTATTTGCATTCCCAGGTAGAACCTGGGAACGAGGGAGAAATACTTATGAAATAATTTCTATAGGAATTAATCCAGGTAAATCTTGATAGTTTCGATAACTGGAATATCGCCAGTGTATCGGGTCATCAATATAACCCCGTTTAACAGGATTGTTATGAATATAGTCTATTTTTTGAAATAACATTTCTTCGCTGAGGATGGCTTCAGGATGAAAGCCTTCTTGCCAAAGTTGATATTCTTGATCCGTTTTATGGGGGAGTTTAGCAAATTTAAGTTGAGTTAATAGATAATGACTTTGATTCAGTTTTAATTGATCAATAATAGAACGGGCAGTAAAGGATTTAAAAGTTCTCATTTCTTTGGATAAATTCTCAGCCGTTCCAATTAAATGGAGATGGTTTTCCATGATTACATAGCTATGTAAAATTAAGCGATGTTGATGGTGTAAAAATTTTAAAGAATCAAGGATAATTTGAGCAAATTCAGGATCGCTAAAAATCGGAATCCAGTTGACAGTTGTACAGGTGATAAAATGGGGCTGGTTTCCTAACACTCGATAGCGGCTACGTCCCATCTCGATTTAAGATAATTTTGGTTTTTAGGCTGGACTAAATTTAATTATCCCATATATCCCATCCCTCGTTCCTAGGTTCCACCTAGCAATGCTATTTTGCACGCTCCGCCTGCTGTTTAAACCGGAGGCAGAGCCTCCTATTTTTATTCCCAGGTGGAACCTGGGAACTAGGATAACCACAAGTTTAACCCCCTTTTAATCCAGTCACTCCTTTAGAAGTACAATAGAAAAAATGAACCTAAACACAATTGAGGGGAAATAATTGTCAGAACTTCCTGACATTTCCCCTCATTTATCATGCTGTATATTAACTGGAGACATTCAACAGTGGTTGCACAATACCCTGACACCTACGAACCCAAAACCCTAGAAATTGCTAAACAATTACTAGTGGCGACCCAAGAAAAAAAACGCTCATTGTTCGGACAGTTACAAGACCAAATGCGCTTAGATGATAAGCTCCTCGACTGGACAATGGCAAACCCAGGTTTACGGGTACAATTATTTCATTTTATTGACTGCCTACCCGCGTTACGGAGTAAATCCGAAATTGCCGCCCACCTTCAGGAATATTTGACAACAGCAGAAGTCGAACTTCCCGATATGTTGAAAAAATTACTCAACTTTGCTAACCCCGACTCCGTACCCGGACAACTGGCCGCGACGACCGTAGCTCCGGCGGTAGAAACCCTAGCTCAAAAATATATTGCTGGGGAAAATATTCCCAAGGTGATTAAAACTTTAGAACAGTTACGCAAAGATAAAATGGCGTTTACTGTTGATTTATTAGGGGAAGCTGTTATTACGGAAACTGAGGCGCAGTCCTATCTCAATAATTATTTAGAATTGATGGAAAAACTCAGTGAGGCTGCTAAAAAATGGCAAAATATTCCCCAAATTGATCAAGCCGATGGCAACCCCATTCCTAAAGTGCAAGTTTCGGTTAAATTAACCGCTTTTTACTCCCAATTTGATCCTTTAGATGCGAAAGGAAGTGAAGAAAAAGTCGGTGAACGCATCCGTATTTTATTACGTCGGGCGCAGGAATTGGGGGCGGCGGTGCATTTTGATATGGAACAATACGCCTATAAAGATTTAACCTTCAGCATTTTAAAAAATCTGTTGATGGAATCAGAATTCCGCAGCCGTACTGATATTGGGATGACGGTGCAAGCCTATTTACGAGAATCTCAAAAGGATTTAGAAGGGATTATAGAATGGGTGAAATTGCGGGGATATCCGGTGAGTGTGCGACTGGTAAAAGGGGCCTATTGGGATCAGGAAACGATTAAATCGATGCAGAATGACTGGCCCCAACCCGTTTATAATGATAAGGCGGCGACGGATGCTAATTTTGAACGATTGACTAAATTGATGTTAGAAAATCATCAATATATTTATTCAGCAATTGGTAGTCATAATGTCCGTTCTCAAGCTAGAGCGATCGCGATCGCCGAAACCTTAAATGTGCCTAGTCGTGCCTTTGAAATGCAGGTATTATATGGCATGGGTGACCAACTGGCTAAAGCCTTAGTTCAGAAAGGATATCGGGTGAGAATGTATTGCCCCTATGGAGATTTACTACCCGGAATGTCCTATTTAATTCGGCGGTTATTAGAGAATACGGCTAATAGTTCTTTTATCCGTCAAAGTTCCGAAAATCGCCCGGTTGAGGAGTTATTATCACCCCCGAAAGATAACCAAAATAGTAATATTTTTGAGACTTGGAAACCCGTATTTC